>NZ_JBJQLJ010000010.1:0-154714 GCF_046486385.1 Escherichia sp. WS33
CTTTGGGAGAAAGGCAGTCCGCTGCATAAATCTACGCAACAGGTTAGAACCCAAGGCCCGATACGGCATGCGGACTGCAGGCAGAGAAAACTGGCCGATTTTCTCTGCACTGGAGGGATAATACAAGGCCTGATAAGCGAAGCGCATCAGGCAATAATACGTTTGTCACCCAGCCTCTGGATCACATCAGTTCGGGCACTTATAAACCTGACCGATAATCTGGCTATCCGTCGGGACAAAACTGGACAACATTCCCTGCGACGGGCTACTGATGCCATAAATCACGTTACCGCCCATTGCAGCCGCCTGGTTGCGCAGATCGTTTGCTGCGCCGCGCATAGAACCGCCCTCTTCTCCGTGTTGCCCGGAAAGCCAGTTGCTTTGCTTACCTGTCGCAGTACCAATCAGCTGGCACTCTGCGCCTGGCTGCTCGTCCACAATGCGTACACTCTGACCGGCAGCACTCAATTCGTTGCTGGAGCTACAACCCGCCATCAGTAGCGCGGCACCGACAATCCCTGCTAAGTATTTTACGTGCATGTTATTCCCCATAATCAATGAGCTGGACGCCACTCGCGTCGTCCGTGTCTGAATCTTATACTAGAAAGATGACCAAAAGAAAAACCCCCAGACATTTCTGCCCGGGGGTTTGTTTATTTCTGCGAGGTGCAGGGCAATTACATCATGCCGCCCATGCCACCCATGCCGCCCATACCGCCAGCAGCGCCTAAGTCAGCTGCATCATTTTTCGGCAGGTCGGTAACCATGCACTCGGTGGTGATCATCAGGCCAGCCACAGAAGCCGCGTACTGCAGAGCAGAACGGGTTACTTTGGTTGGGTCCAGGATACCCATGTCGATCATGTTGCCGTATTCTTCGGTTGCTGCGTTGTAACCGTAGTTGCCGTCGCCGCCTTTAACGGTGTTAGCAACAACAGACGGTTCTTCGCCGCAGTTCAGGACGATCTGACGCAGCGGAGCTTCCATTGCACGCAGTGCAACTTTGATACCCACGTTCTGGTCTTCGTTCTGACCACGCAGGTCAGCCAGTTTAGACGCTACGCGGATCAGCGCAACACCACCACCAGCAACCACGCCTTCTTCTACCGCAGCACGGGTCGCGTGCAGGGCGTCTTCAACGCGTGCTTTTTTCTCTTTCATTTCAACTTCGGTAGCAGCACCTACTTTGATAACTGCAACGCCGCCTGCCAGTTTCGCTACGCGTTCCTGCAGTTTTTCACGGTCGTAGTCAGAAGTTGCTTCTTCAATCTGCTGACGGATCTGAGCAACACGGCCCTGGATTGCAGCTTCTTCACCCACGCCATCGATGATAGTGGTGGTGTCTTTGTTGATCACAACACGTTTAGCCTGACCCAGGTCTTCCAGGGTTGCTTTTTCCAGCTCCATACCGATCTCTTCAGAGATTACGGTACCGCCAGTCAGGGTTGCGATATCCTGCAGCATAGCTTTACGACGATCGCCGAAGCCCGGAGCTTTAACCGCAGCAACTTTCACGATGCCACGCATGGTGTTAACAACCAGAGTTGCCAGCGCTTCGCCTTCAACATCTTCAGCGATGATCAGCAGCGGTTTGCCTGCTTTGGCAACAGCTTCCAGAACCGGCAGCATTTCGCGGATGTTAGAGATTTTCTTGTCAGCCAGCAGGATGAACGGGCTTTCCAGTTCTACTGCGCCAGTTTCCGGCTTGTTGATGAAGTAAGGAGACAGGTAGCCACGGTCGAACTGCATACCTTCAACCACGTCCAGTTCGTCCTGCAGACCGGTACCGTCTTCAACGGTGATAACGCCTTCTTTACCGACTTTGTCCATCGCTTCAGCGATCAGTTTACCTACGGTTTCGTCGGAGTTAGCGGAGATGGTACCAACCTGAGCAATCGCTTTAGAGTCAGAGCACGGTACGGACAGCGCTTTCAGTTCTTCAACTGCAGCGGTAACGGCTTTGTCGATACCACGTTTCAGGTCCATCGGGTTCATGCCCGCAGCAACAGCTTTCAGACCCTCAGTGATGATAGCCTGAGCCAGTACAGTTGCAGTGGTGGTACCGTCGCCTGCAGCGTCGTTCGCTTTAGAGGCAACTTCTTTCACCATCTGCGCACCCATATTTTCGAACTTGTCTTCCAGTTCGATTTCACGAGCAACGGAAACACCATCTTTGGTGATGGTCGGTGCACCGAAAGATTTATCCAGAACTACGTTACGGCCTTTCGGACCGAGGGTAACTTTCACTGCATCTGCCAGTACGTTTACGCCGCGCAGCATTTTCACACGAGCGTCGTTACCGAATTTTACGTCTTTAGCTGCCATTATCTTTATTCCTTAAATTCGTATGTTCAGTGTCGTGCGAGGATTACGCTTCAACAATTGCCAGAATGTCGCTTTCGGACATGATCAACACTTCTTCATTGTCGATCTTCTCAGATTTCACACCGTAGCCATCGTTGAAAATAACGATGTCGCCAACTTTCACATCCAGCGGCTTCACTTCGCCATTTTCAAGGATACGGCCATTGCCGACAGCCAGCACTTCGCCGCGGGTGGATTTAGCCGCTGCAGAGCCGGTCAGAACGATGCCGCCAGCAGATTTAGTTTCAACTTCTTTACGCTTGACGATCACGCGATCATGCAATGGACGAATATTCATTGATAACTCTCCTTTGAGAAAGTCCGTATCTGTTATGGGTGACGCCGGAGCTTACGTGGTTTCCCGGCTGGTGACCAGAGAAATGGGGATGAGGATTCGCCCCTTCAAGGGGGAAAAAGAAAAAAAAATTCTGATCAGCACAAAATCGGGTGAAAACCCTGATTCACCTCACATTTCATCGCAATTTCTTCATCGCCGTCATAAGCGAATCTGATTGTGCTACCATCGAAAATCTACGCAGTTGCCCAAAATTTGGGCGCAATCGGATATCAACCCATGAGTGGACTCAAACAAGAACTGGGGCTGGCCCAGGGCATTGGCCTGCTATCGACGTCATTATTAGGCACTGGCGTGTTTGCCGTTCCTGCGTTAGCTGCGCTGGTAGCGGGCAATAACAGCCTGTGGGCGTGGCCCGTTTTGATTATCTTAGTGTTCCCGATTGCGATTGTGTTTGCGATTCTGGGTCGCCACTATCCCAGCGCAGGCGGTGTCGCGCACTTCGTCGGTATGGCGTTTGGTTCGCGACTTGAGCGAGTCACCGGCTGGTTGTTTTTATCGGTCATTCCCGTGGGTTTGCCTGCCGCGCTACAAATTGCCGCCGGGTTCGGCCAGGCAATGTTTGGCTGGCATAGCTGGCAACTGTTGTTGGCAGAACTCGGTACGCTGGCGCTGGTGTGGTATATCGGTACTCGCGGTGCCAGTTCCAGTGCTAATCTACAAACCGTTATTGCCGGACTTATCGTCGCGCTGATTGTCGCTATCTGGTGGGCGGGCGATATCAAACCTGCGAATATCCCCTTCCCGGCACCTGGTAATATCGAACTTACCGGGTTATTTGCTGCGTTATCAGTGATGTTCTGGTGTTTTGTCGGTCTGGAAGCATTTGCCCATCTTGCCTCGGAATTTAAAAATCCAGAGCGTGATTTTCCTCGCGCATTGATGATTGGTCTGCTGCTGGCAGGATTAGTCTACTGGGGCTGTACGGTAGTCGTCTTACACTTCGACGCCTATGGTGAAAAAATGGCGGCGGCAGCATCGCTTCCAAAAATTGTAGTGCAGTTGTTCGGTGTAGGAGCGTTATGGATTGCCTGCGTGATTGGCTATCTGGCCTGCTTTGCCAGTCTCAACATTTATATACAGAGCTTCGCCCGCCTGGTCTGGTCGCAGGCGCAACATAATCCTGACCACTACCTGGCACGCCTCTCTTCTCGCCATATCCCGAATAATGCCCTCAATGCGGTGCTCGGCTGCTGTGTGGTGAGCACGTTGGTGATTCATGCTTTAGAGATCAATCTGGACGCTCTTATTATTTATGCCAATGGCATCTTTATTATGATTTATCTGTTATGCATGCTGGCAGGCTGTAAATTATTGCAAGGACGTTATCGACTACTGGCGGTGGTTGGCGGGCTGTTATGCGTTCTGTTACTGGCAATGGTCGGCTGGAAAAGTCTCTATGCGCTGATCATGCTGGCGGGGTTATGGCTGTTGCTGCCAAAACGAAAAACGCCGGAAAATGGCATAACCACATAATCCGGCGTTTCGACATTAATCCTGGCGATCGTCTTTATGATCAAGGCGGTCGCGCTCATCATCCTTTCGCTGGTACTCACCATCAAAAGTATTACCGCCACCGGTCCCGGCGCTAAAACCGCCGCCTGGCATACGAGAAAAGCGCAAATGCGGCATCAACTTCACTGTCAGATGCTTTTGCACCGGCGGTAATAAAAGCAGAAGACCGAGGAAGTCGGTGAAAAAGCCCGGTAATAAAAGCAGCAAACCGGCAATGATCAGCGAAACACTTTTAATCATCTCCGCCGCTGGGTTTTCACCCGCCGCCATTTTTTGCTGCATCAGCACGAAATTCTTAAAGCCCTGGTTACGTACCAATGACATCCCGATAACTGACGTGAATATAACCAGCACGAGGGTCAGCAATACCCCCAATACATGGGCAACCTGAATAAAGATTGAAATCTCAATATAGACATAAAGGAAAATGGCAATAAAAGGTAACCAGCGCAAAGGTTTCTCCTGTAATAGCAGCCGGTAAAACCCGGCTACCTGAATGGGTTGCGAATCGCGTTCAGCTTATATTGTGGTCATTAGCAAAATTTCAAGATGTTTGCGCAACTATTTTTGGTAGTAATCCCAAAGCGGTGATCTATTTCACAAATTAATAATTAAGGGGTAAAAACCGACACTTAAAGTGATCCAGATTACGGTAGAAATCCTCAAGCAGCATATGATCTCGGGTATTCGGTCGATGCAGGGGATAATCGTCGGTCGAAAAACATTCGAAACCACATATATTCTGTGTGTTTAAAGCAAATCATTGGCAGCTTGAAAAAGAAGGTTCACATGTCAAACAACATTCGTATCGAAGAAGATCTGTTGGGTACCAGGGAAGTTCCAGCTGATGCCTACTATGGTGTTCACACTCTGAGAGCGATTGAAAACTTCTATATCAGCAACAACAAAATCAGTGATATTCCTGAATTTGTTCGCGGTATGGTAATGGTTAAAAAAGCCGCAGCTATGGCAAACAAAGAGCTGCAAACCATTCCTAAAAGTGTAGCGAATGCCATCATTGCCGCATGTGATGAAGTCCTGAACAACGGAAAATGCATGGATCAGTTCCCGGTAGACGTCTACCAGGGCGGCGCAGGTACTTCCGTAAACATGAACACCAACGAAGTGCTGGCCAATATCGGTCTGGAACTGATGGGTCACCAGAAAGGTGAATATCAGTACCTGAACCCGAACGACCATGTTAACAAATGTCAGTCCACTAACGACGCCTACCCGACCGGTTTCCGTATCGCAGTTTACTCTTCCCTGATTAAGCTGGTAGATGCGATTAACCAACTGCGTGAAGGCTTTGAACGTAAAGCTGTCGAATTCCAGGACATCCTGAAAATGGGTCGTACCCAGCTGCAGGACGCAGTACCGATGACCCTCGGTCAGGAATTCCGCGCTTTCAGCATCCTGCTGAAAGAAGAAGTGAAAAATATCCAACGTACCGCTGAACTGCTGCTGGAAGTTAACCTTGGCGCAACAGCAATCGGTACTGGTCTGAACACGCCGAAAGAGTACTCTCCGCTGGCAGTGAAAAAACTGGCTGAAGTCACTGGCTTCCCATGCGTACCGGCTGAAGACCTGATCGAAGCGACCTCTGACTGCGGCGCTTATGTTATGGTTCACGGCGCGCTGAAACGCCTGGCTGTGAAGATGTCCAAAATCTGTAACGACCTGCGCTTGCTCTCTTCTGGTCCACGTGCCGGCCTGAACGAGATCAACCTGCCGGAACTGCAGGCGGGCTCTTCCATCATGCCAGCTAAAGTAAACCCGGTTGTTCCGGAAGTGGTTAACCAGGTATGCTTCAAAGTCATCGGTAACGACACCACTGTTACCATGGCAGCAGAAGCAGGTCAGCTGCAGTTGAACGTTATGGAGCCGGTCATTGGCCAGGCCATGTTCGAATCCGTTCACATTCTGACCAACGCTTGCTACAACCTGCTGGAAAAATGCATTAACGGCATCACTGCTAACAAAGAAGTGTGCGAAGGTTACGTTTACAACTCTATCGGTATCGTTACTTACCTGAACCCGTTCATCGGTCACCACAACGGTGACATCGTGGGTAAAATCTGTGCCGAAACCGGTAAGAGTGTACGTGAAGTCGTTCTGGAACGCGGTCTGTTGACTGAAGCGGAACTTGACGATATTTTCTCCGTACAGAATCTGATGCACCCGGCTTACAAAGCAAAACGCTATACTGATGAAAGCGAACAGTAATCGTACAGGGTAGTACAAATAAAGAAGGCACGTCAGATGACGTGCCTTTTTTCTTGTGAGCAGTAACTTAAAAATAACAACCTAATATCAACTTGTTAAAAAACAAGGAAGGCTAATATGCTAGTTGTAGAACTCATCATAGTTTTGCTGGCGATCTTCTTGGGCGCCAGATTGGGGGGAATAGGTATTGGTTTTGCAGGCGGATTGGGGGTGCTGGTTCTTGCCGCTATTGGCGTTAAACCCGGTAACATCCCGTTCGATGTCATTTCCATTATCATGGCGGTTATCGCCGCTATTTCTGCCATGCAGGTTGCTGGCGGTCTGGACTATCTGGTTCATCAGACAGAAAAGCTGCTGCGCCGTAACCCGAAATACATCACGATCCTCGCACCGATCGTGACCTATTTCCTGACTATCTTTGCTGGTACTGGCAACATATCTCTGGCGACACTGCCAGTTATCGCTGAAGTTGCGAAGGAACAAGGCGTCAAACCTTGCCGTCCGCTGTCTACTGCAGTGGTATCCGCGCAGATTGCGATCACCGCATCGCCAATCTCAGCGGCAGTGGTTTACATGTCTTCCGTGATGGAAGGTCATGGCATCAGCTACCTCCATCTGCTCTCCGTGGTCATCCCGTCCACCCTGCTGGCGGTTCTGGTGATGTCCTTTCTGGTCACTATGCTGTTCAACTCCAAACTCTCTGACGATCCGATTTATCGCAAGCGTCTGGAAGAGGGCCTGGTTGAACTGCGCGGTGAAAAGCAGATTGAAATCAAATCCGGTGCAAAAACGTCCGTCTGGCTGTTCCTGCTGGGCGTAGTTGGCGTGGTTATCTATGCAATCATCAACAGCCCAAGCATGGGTCTGGTTGAAAAACCGCTGATGAACACCACCAACGCAATCCTGATCATCATGCTCAGCGTTGCAACTCTGACCACCGTTATCTGTAAAGTCGATACCGACAACATCCTCAACTCCAGCACCTTCAAAGCAGGTATGAGCGCCTGTATTTGTATCCTGGGTGTTGCGTGGCTGGGCGATACTTTCGTTTCCAACAACATCGACTGGATCAAAGATACCGCTGGTGAAGTGATTCAGGGTCATCCGTGGCTGCTGGCCGTCATCTTCTTCTTTGCTTCTGCTCTGCTGTACTCTCAGGCTGCAACCGCAAAAGCACTGATGCCGATGGCTCTGGCACTGAACGTTTCACCGCTGACCGCTGTTGCTTCTTTCGCTGCGGTGTCTGGTCTGTTCATTCTGCCGACCTACCCGACGCTGGTTGCTGCGGTACAGATGGATGACACGGGTACAACCCGTATCGGTAAATTCGTCTTCAACCATCCGTTCTTCATCCCGGGTACTCTGGGTGTTGCCCTGGCCGTTTGCTTCGGCTTCGTGCTGGGTAGCTTCATGCTGTAATGACCAATCGCGGGGCGTTCAAGCCCCGCTTTCTTTCCCGCCGACTAACATCCTTCCCCCGTCCGTTGTATAGTGACCTCTCTCTTGCGGTTCCATCTGTTCTTGCGAGGTGTTTATGCTTGATGAAAAAAGTTCGAATACCGCGTCTGTCGTGGTGCTATGTACCGCACCGGATGAAGCGACAGCCCAGGATTTAGCCGCCAAAGTGCTGGCGGAAAAACTGGCGGCCTGCGCGACCTTGATCCCCGGCGCTACCTCTCTCTATTACTGGGAAGGTAAGCTGGAGCAAGAATACGAAGTGCAGATGATTTTAAAAACTACCGTATCTCACCAGCAGGCACTGCTGGAATGCCTGAAGTCTCATCATCCATATCAAACCCCGGAACTTCTGGTTTTACCTGTTACACACGGAGACACAGATTACCTCTCATGGCTCAACGCATCTTTACGCTGATCCTGCTACTTTGCAGCACTTCCGTTTTTGCCGGATTATTCGACGCGCCGGGACGTTCACAATTTGTCCCCGCGGATCAAGCCTTTACTTTTGATTTTCAGCAAAACCAACATGACCTTAATCTGACCTGGCAGATCAAAGACGGTTACTACCTCTACCGTAAACAGATCCGCATTACGCCGGAACACGCGAAAATTGCCGACGTGCAGCTGCCGCAAGGCGTCTGGCATGAAGATGAGTTTTACGGCAAAAGCGAGATTTACCGCGATCGGCTGACGCTTCCCGTAACCATCAACCAGGCGAGTGCGGGAGCGACGTTAACTGTCACCTACCAGGGCTGTGCTGATGCCGGTTTCTGTTATCCGCCAGAAACCAAAACCGTTCCGTTAAGCGAAGTGGTCGCCAACAACGCAGCGTCACAGCCTGTGTCTGTTTCGCAGCAAGAGCAGCACACCGCGCAATTGCCCTTTTCCGCGCTCTGGGCGTTGTTGATCGGTATTGGTATCGCCTTTACGCCATGCGTGCTGCCAATGTACCCACTGATTTCTGGCATCGTGCTGGGTGGTAAACAGCGGCTCTCCACTGCCAGAGCATTGTTGCTGACCTTTATTTATGTGCAGGGGATGGCACTGACTTACACGGCGCTGGGTCTGGTAGTTGCCGCCGCAGGGTTACAGTTCCAGGCGGCGCTACAGCACCCATACGTGCTCATTGGCCTCGCCATCGTCTTTACCTTGCTGGCGATGTCAATGTTTGGCTTGTTTACTCTACAACTCCCCTCTTCGCTGCAAACACGTCTCACGTTGATGAGCAATCGCCAACAGGGCGGCTCACCTGGCGGTGTGTTTGTTATGGGGGCGATTGCCGGACTGATCTGTTCACCATGCACCACCGCACCGCTTAGCGCGATTCTGCTGTATATCGCCCAAAGCGGGAACATGTGGCTGGGCGGCGGCACGCTTTATCTCTATGCGTTGGGCATGGGCCTGCCGCTGATGCTAATTACCGTCTTTGGTAACCGCTTGCTGCCGAAAAGCGGCCCGTGGATGGAACAAGTCAAAACCGCGTTTGGTTTTGTGATCCTCGCACTGCCGGTCTTCCTGCTGGAGCGAGTGATTGGTGATGTATGGGGATTACGCTTGTGGTCGGCGCTGGGTGTCGCATTCTTTGGCTGGGCCTTTATCACCAGCCTACAGGCTAAACGCGGCTGGATGCGCGTGGTGCAAATAATCCTGCTGGCAGCGGCATTGGTTAGCGTGCGCCCACTTCAGGATTGGGCATTTGGTGCGACGCATACCGCGCAAACTCAGACGCATCTCAACTTTACACAAATCAAAACGGTAGATGAGTTAAATCAGGCGCTCGTTGAAGCCAAAGGCAAACCGGTGATGTTAGATCTTTATGCCGACTGGTGCGTCGCCTGTAAAGAGTTTGAGAAATACACCTTCAGCGACCCGCAGGTGCAAAAAGCGTTAGCAGACACGGTCTTACTTCAGGCCAACGTCACGGCCAACGACGCACAAGATGTGGCGCTGTTAAAGCATCTTAATGTCCTTGGCCTACCGACAATTCTCTTTTTTGACGGACAAGGCCAGGAGCATCCACAAGCACGCGTCACGGGCTTTATGGATGCTGAAACCTTCAGCGCACATTTGCGCGATCGCCAACCGTGAACGACACTTGCAGTGGGAAAGACGGAGGAAAATAGCGTGCAACGTGAAGATGTACTGGGAGAAGCCCTGAAATTATTAGAATTACAAGGGATTGCCAACACCACGCTGGAGATGGTTGCTGAACGTGTGGATTATCCACTGGACGAGCTACGCCGCTTCTGGCCAGACAAAGAGGCAATCCTCTACGATGCGCTGCGTTATCTTAGCCAACAGATAGATGTCTGGCGTCGTCAGCTGATGCTGGACGAAACGCAAACCGCCGAACAAAAGCTGCTGGCACGTTATCAGGCGTTATCGGAGTGCGTTAAAAACAACCGCTATCCGGGCTGTCTATTTATCGCTGCCTGTACGTTTTATCCCGATCCTGGCCACCCTATTCATCAACTGGCCGATCAGCAAAAAAGCGCGGCCTACGATTTCACCCACGAACTGTTAACCACACTGGAAGTTGACGATCCGGCGATGGTAGCAAAGCAGATGGAACTGGTGCTGGAAGGCTGTTTAAGCCGAATGCTGGTGAATCGTAGCCAGGCGGATGTCGACACTGCACATCGGCTGGCGGAAGATATCCTGCGCTTCGCCCGCTGCCGCCAGGGTGGTGCATTGACCTGACAGAAACACAGAAAAGAAGCGATTTGCCGCAATCTTAAGCAGTTGAATCGCTTTTACTGAAATTAGGTTGACGAGATGTGCAGATTACGGTTTAATGCGCCCCGTTGCCCGGATAGCTCAGTCGGTAGAGCAGGGGATTGAAAATCCCCGTGTCCTTGGTTCGATTCCGAGTCCGGGCACCAAATTCATATAAACGGACCTCCACGGAGGTCCGTTTTTCGTTTCAGGACGCCACGATTTAAGCGTTCTGCCTCCAAATCAATTCTCCCGAACTCAACCAGATTCTCCCCTCATCACCAGCAATTTGCGGGCATATCCCAATTCGGGAAAATTTGTTCCTGAGCGATAGCACTAACTGACGTGAAATGTCGTGCGGCCCCGTGATGTTGTTGAACGTCAAATGACGTCATCAGGAGCGTAACGCATCCATAAAGCACAACACCGGTCTGAACGCCGACTGATGAGATTTTCTGAATGAGAACAAAGAGAAATGTATCAGTCCGCTTGCTCATGCAAAGACTAACAATCCATTAAAATAGTAAGCGCTCCGGACAATTTTCCATGGATTATTTTCTGAACATTTTTCTTTGGCAAAGATGATGAATTTTGATGGTAAGGAATATTACTTCTGGTTCTCAGTAAAATCCTTTCGTAATACTATGTAATCAAGAAGTTTATGGCTGGTAAAAATAACGTCTTACATTCACCAATAATATGTAAATAAACCCATCTATAGATGGTAAAAATAGGTTGTGGCAATTATCATTGCATCATTCCCTTTTCGAATGAGTTTCTATTATGCAACAACCTGTAGTTCGCGTTGGCGAATGGCTTGTTACTCCGTCCATAAACCAAATTAGCCGCAATGGGCGTCAACTTACCCTTGAGCCGAGATTAATCGATCTTCTGGTTTTCTTTGCTCAACACAGTGGCGAAGTACTTAGCAGGGATGAACTTATCGATAATGTCTGGAAGAGAAGTATTGTCACCAATCATGTTGTGACGCAGAGTATCTCAGAACTACGTAAGTCATTAAAAGATAATGATGAAGATAGTCCTGTCTATATCGCTACTGTACCAAAGCGCGGCTATAAATTAATGGTGCCGGTTATCTGGTACAGCGAAGAAGAGGGAGAGGAAATAATGCTATCTTCGCCTCCCCCTATACCAGAGGCGGTTCCTGCCACAGATTCTCCCTCCCACAGTCTTAACATTCAAAACACCGCAACGCCACCTGAACAATCCCCAGTTAAAAGCAAACGATTCACTACCTTTTGGGTATGGTTTTTTTTCCTGTTGTCGTTAGGTATCTGTGTAGCACTGGTAGCGTTTTCAACTCTTGATACACGTCTTCCGATGAGCAAATCGCGTATTTTGCTCAATCCACGCGATATTGACATTAATATGGTAAATAAAAGTTGTAACAGCTGGAGTTCCCCGTATCAGCTCTCTTACGCGATAGGCGTGGGTAATTTGGTGGCGACATCACTTAACACCTTCTCCACCTTTATGGTGCATGACAAAATCAACTACAACATTGATGAACCGAGCAGTTCCGGTAAAACATTATCTATTGCGTTTGTTAATCAGCGCCAATACCGTGCTCAACAATGCTTTATGTCGATAAAATTGGTAGACAATGCAGATGGTTCAACCATGCTGGATAAACGTTATGTCATCACTAACGGTAATCAGCTGGCGATTCAAAATGATTTACTGGAGAGTTTATCAAAAGCGTTAAACCAACCGTGGCCACAACGAATGCAGGAGACGCTCCAGCAAATTTTGCCTCATCGTGGTGCGTTATTAACTAATTTTTATCAGGCACATGATTATTTACTGCATGGCGATGATAAATCATTGAACCGTGCCAGTGAATTATTAGGTGAGATTGTTCAATCATCCCCAGAATTTACCTACGCGAGAGCAGAAAAAGCATTAGTTGATATCGTGCGCCATTCTCAACATCCTTTAGATGAAAAACAATTAGCAGCACTGAACACAGAAATAGACAACATTGTTACACTGCCGGAATTGAATAATCTGTCCATTATATATCAAATAAAAGCGGTCAGTGCTCTGGTAAAAGGTAAAACAGATGAGTCTTACCAGGCGATAAATACTGGCATTGATCTTGAAATGTCCTGGCTAAATTATGTGTTGCTTGGCAAGGTTTATGAAATGAAGGGGATGAACCGGGAAGCGGCTGATGCATATCTCACCGCCTTTAATTTACGCCCAGGGGCAAACACCCTTTACTGGATTGAAAATGGTATATTCCAGACTTCTGTTCCTTATGTTGTACCTTATCTCGACAAATTTCTCGCTTCAGAATAAGTAACTCCCGGGTTGATTTATGCTCGGGAATATTTGTTGTTGAGTTTTTGTATGTTTCTGTTGGTATAATATGTTGCGGCAATTTATTTGCCGCATAATTTTTATTACATAAATTTAACCAGAGAATATCCCGCAATCCATTGTAAACATTGAATGTTTATCTTTTCATGATATCAACTTGCGATCCTGATGTGTTAATAAAAAACCTCAAGTTCTCACTTACAGAAACTTTTGTATTATTTCACCTAATCTTTAGGATTAATCCTTTTTTCGTGAGTATTCTTAGCGCCAGTTTGGTCTGGTCAGGAAATAGTTATACATCATGACCCGGACTCCAAATTCAAAAATGAAATTAGGAGAAGAGCATGAGTTCTGCCAAGAAGATCGGGCTATTTGCCTGTACCGGTGTTGTTGCCGGTAATATGATGGGGAGCGGTATTGCATTATTACCTGCGAACCTAGCAAGTATCGGTGGTATTGCTATCTGGGGTTGGATTATCTCTATTATTGGTGCAATGTCGCTGGCGTATGTATATGCCCGACTGGCAACAAAAAACCCGCAACAAGGTGGCCCAATTGCTTATGCCGGAGAAATTTCCCCTGCATTTGGTTTTCAGACAGGTGTTCTTTATTACCATGCTAACTGGATTGGTAACCTGGCGATTGGTATTACCGCGGTATCTTATCTTTCCACCTTCTTCCCAGTATTAAATGATCCTGTTCCGGCGGGTATCGCCTGTATTGCTATCGTCTGGGTATTTACCTTTGTAAATATGCTCGGCGGTACTTGGGTAAGCCGTTTAACCACTATTGGTCTGGTGCTGGTTCTTATTCCTGTGGTGATGACTGCTATTGTTGGCTGGCATTGGTTTGATGCGGCAACTTATGCAGCTAACTGGAATACTGCGGATACCACTGATGGTCATGCGATCATTAAAAGTATTCTGCTCTGCCTGTGGGCCTTCGTGGGTGTTGAATCCGCAGCAGTAAGTACTGGTATGGTTAAAAACCCGAAACGTACCGTTCCGCTGGCAACCATGCTGGGTACTGGTTTAGCAGGTATTGTTTACATCGCTGCGACTCAGGTGCTTTCCGGTATGTATCCATCTTCTGTAATGGCAGCTTCCGGTGCTCCGTTTGCAATCAGTGCTTCAACCATCCTCGGTAACTGGGCTGCGCCGCTGGTTTCTGCATTCACCGCCTTTGCGTGCCTGACTTCTCTGGGCTCCTGGATGATGTTGGTAGGCCAGGCAGGTGTACGTGCCGCTAACGACGGTAACTTCCCGAAAGTTTATGGTGAAGTCGACAGCAACGGTATTCCGAAAAAAGGTCTGCTGCTGGCTGCAGTGAAAATGACTGCCCTGATGATCCTCATCACTCTGATGAACTCTGCCGGTGGTAAAGCATCTGACCTGTTCGGTGAACTGACCGGTATCGCAGTACTGCTGACTATGCTGCCGTACTTCTACTCTTGCGTTGACCTGATTCGTTTTGAAGGCGTTAACATCCGCAACTTTGTCAGCCTGATCTGCTCTGTACTGGGTTGCGTGTTCTGCTTCATCGCGCTGATGGGCGCAAGCTCCTTCGAGCTGGCAGGTACCTTCATCGTCAGCCTGATTATCCTGATGTTCTACGCTCGCAAAATGCACGAGCGCCAGAGCCACTCAATGGATAACCACACCGCGTCTAACGCACATTAATTAAAAGTATTTTCCGAGGCTCCTCCTTTCATTTTGTCCCATGTGTTGGGAGGGGCCTTTTTTACCTGGAGATATGACTATGAACGTTATTGCAATATTGAATCACATGGGGGTTTATTTTAAAGAAGAACCCATCCGTGAACTTCATCGCGCGCTTGAACGTCTGAACTTCCAGATTGTTTACCCGAACGACCGTGACGACTTATTAAAACTGATCGAAAACAATGCGCGTCTGTGCGGCGTTATTTTTGACTGGGATAAATATAATCTCGAGCTGTGCGAAGAAATTAGCAAAATGAACGAGAACCTGCCGTTGTACGCGTTCGCTAATACGTATTCCACTCTCGATGTAAGCCTGAATGACCTGCGTTTACAGATTAGCTTCTTTGAATATGCGCTGGGTGCTGCTGAAGATATTGCTAATAAGATCAAGCAGACCACTGACGAATATATCAACACTATTCTGCCTCCGCTGACTAAAGCACTGTTTAAATATGTTCGTGAAGGTAAATATACTTTCTGTACTCCTGGTCACATGGGCGGTACTGCATTCCAGAAAAGCCCGGTAGGTAGCCTGTTCTATGATTTCTTTGGTCCGAATACCATGAAATCTGATATTTCCATTTCAGTATCTGAACTGGGTTCTCTGCTGGATCACAGTGGTCCACACAAAGAAGCAGAACAGTATATCGCTCGCGTCTTTAACGCAGACCGCAGCTACATGGTGACCAACGGTACTTCCACTGCGAACAAAATTGTTGGCATGTACTCTGCTCCGGCAGGCAGCACCATTCTGATTGACCGTAACTGCCACAAATCGCTGACCCACCTGATGATGATGAGCGATGTTACGCCAATCTATTTCCGCCCGACCCGTAACGCTTACGGTATTCTTGGTGGTATCCCACAGAGTGAATTCCAGCACGCTACCATTGCTAAGCGCGTGAAAGAAACACCAAACGCAACCTGGCCGGTACATGCTGTAATTACCAACTCTACCTATGATGGTCTGCTGTACAACACCGACTTCATCAAGAAAACACTGGATGTGAAATCCATCCACTTTGACTCCGCGTGGGTGCCTTACACCAACTTCTCACCGATTTACGAAGGTAAATGCGGTATGAGCGGTGGCCGTGTAGAAGGGAAAGTGATTTACGAAACCCAGTCCACTCACAAACTGCTGGCGGCGTTCTCTCAGGCTTCCATGATCCACGTTAAAGGTGACGTAAACGAAGAAACCTTTAACGAAGCCTACATGATGCACACCACCACTTCTCCGCACTACGGTATCGTGGCGTCCACTGAAACCGCTGCGGCGATGATGAAAGGCAATGCAGGTAAACGTCTGATCAACGGTTCCATTGAACGTGCGATCAAATTCCGTAAAGAGATCAAACGTCTGAGAACGGAATCTGATGGCTGGTTCTTTGATGTATGGCAGCCGGATCATATCGATACGACTGAATGCTGGCCGCTGCGTTCTGACAGCACCTGGCACGGCTTCAAAAACATCGATAACGAGCACATGTATCTTGACCCGATCAAAGTCACCCTGCTGACTCCGGGGATGGAAAAAGACGGCACCATGAGCGACTTTGGTATTCCGGCCAGCATCGTGGCGAAATACCTCGACGAACATGGCATCGTTGTTGAGAAAACCGGTCCGTATAACCTGCTGTTCCTGTTCAGCATCGGTATCGATAAGACCAAAGCACTGAGCCTGCTGCGTGCTCTGACTGACTTCAAACGTGCGTTCGACCTGAACCTGCGTGTGAAAAACATGCTGCCGTCTCTGTATCGTGAAGATCCTGAATTCTATGAAAACATGCGTATTCAGGAACTGGCTCAGAATATCCACAAACTGATTGTTCACCACAATCTGCCGGATCTGATGTACCGCGCATTTGAAGTGCTGCCGACGATGGTAATGACTCCGTATGCTGCATTCCAGAAAGAGCTGCACGGTATGACCGAAGAAGTTTACCTCGACGAAATGGTAGGTCGTATTAACGCCAATATGATCCTTCCGTATCCGCCGGGAGTTCCTCTGGTAATGCCGGGTGAAATGATCACCGAAGAAAGCCGTCCGGTTCTGGAGTTCCTGCAGATGCTGTGTGAAATCGGCGCTCACTATCCGGGCTTTGAAACCGATATTCACGGTGCATACCGTCAGGCTGATGGCCGCTATACCGTTAAGGTATTGAAAGAAGAAAGCAAAAAATAATTAGCTCGTACAAGGGAAGTGGCTTGCCACTTCCCTTTTTTGCTCATAAGGAGAACACATGAAAACACCCTCACAGCCGCGCGCGATATACTATATCGTGGCGATCCAAATCTGGGAGTACTTCAGTTTTTACGGCATGCGTGCCTTACTCATTCTCTATCTCACCCATCAGCTTGGTTTTGATGATAACCATGCCATCAGCCTGTTCAGCGCATATGCTTCTCTGGTTTACGTTACCCCTATTCTCGGCGGCTGGCTTGCCGACCGCCTGCTCGGCAACCGCACTGCAGTGATTGCCGGCGCGCTGTTAATGACCCTTGGCCATGTGGTGCTGGGCATTGATACAAATTCAACCTTTAGCCTGTATCTGGCGCTGGCAATCATTATTTGTGGCTACGGTTTATTCAAATCAAACATCAGCTGTTTGCTTGGCGAGCTCTACGACGAGAACGATCATCGACGTGATGGCGGTTTTTCGCTGCTGTATGCTGCAGGCAATATCGGTTCTATCGCCGCCCCAATCGCCTGCGGCCTGGCTGCTCAGTGGTATGGATGGCATGTTGGCTTTGCCCTTGCGGGTGGCGGCATGTTTATCGGTTTGTTGATTTTCTTAAGCGGGCATCGTCATTTCCAGTCCACGCGTAGTATGGATAAAAAAGCGCTCACTAGCGTGAAATTTGCCTTACCAGTATGGAGCTGGTTAGTGGTGATGCTCTGTTTAGCCCCAGTATTTTTTACCCTGCTGCTGGAGAACGACTGGTCGGGATATTTGCTGGCGATCGTTTGCCTCATTGCCGCACAAATCATTGCCCGCATGATGATCAAATTCCCCGAACATCGCCGTGCTCTTTGGCAAATTGTATTGTTGATGTTTGTCGGGACATTGTTCTGGGTACTGGCACAACAGGGCGGCAGTACCATCAGCTTGTTTATCGATCGCTTTGTGAATCGTCAGGCATTCAATATTGAAGTACCTACAGCACTATTCCAGTCGGTGAATGCAATTGCGGTGATGCTCGCTGGGGTTGTACTGGCCTGGCTGGCGTCGCCAGAAAGCCGCGGCAACTCAACATTGCGCGTCTGGCTGAAGTTTGCCTTTGGCTTACTGCTGATGGCTTGTGGCTTTATGTTGTTGGCATTTGATGCCCGACATGCAGCGGCTGACGGTCAAGCGTCAATGGGCGTGATGATATCCGGGCTGGCGCTAATGGGCTTTGCCGAACTCTTTATTGACCCGGTGGCGATTGCGCAAATCACGCGTCTGAAAATGTCTGGCGTATTAACCGGGATTTATATGCTGGCAACAGGCGCGGTCGCCAACTGGCTGGCAGGCGTCGTGGCACAGCAGACGACAGAGTCGCAAATTAGCGGTATGGCAATTGCAGCTTACCAGCGATTCTTTTCTCAGATGGGAGAGTGGACGTTGGCTTGTGTCGCGATCATCGTCGTATTGGCCTTTGCTACCCGTTTTCTGTTTAGCACGCCGACGAATATGATACAGGAGAGCAACGATTAACTGTCGTAAAAACAATTGGTTATGAATAAATTAACTTTCAGTTTATAACACTAACAAATCGAGATTAATAAGTCATTTAAACCATTTTGATGGTTATTTATTAGTGATATCAACTTGAGGTAAGCGTTAGTTTCGATAAGATAAACTGAGTTACTAATAGTCGAGGCAGATAATACAGTGTACCGATCTGTCTCTTTATCTACGCTAAATTGAAAGCTGGATTTAGAGGAACCAAAATGTCTGAACAAGAAACACGGGGAGCCAATGAGGCTATTGATTTTAACGATGAACTGAGAAATCGCCGCGAAAAACTGGCGGCACTACGTCAGCAAGGTGTGGCGTTTCCCAATGATTTTCGCCGCGACCATACCTCTGACCAGTTGCACGAAGAGTTTGATGCGAAGGATAACCAGGAACTGGAATCCTTAAACATTGAAGTCTCGGTTGCTGGCCGAATGATGACCCGTCGTATCATGGGGAAAGCCTCCTTTGTAACGTTGCAGGATGTCGGTGGCCGTATTCAACTGTACGTTGCAAGAGATAGCCTGCCAGAAGGTGTTTATAACGATCAGTTTAAAAAATGGGATCTGGGTGACATTATCGGTGCCCGCGGTACGCTGTTTAAGACGCAAACCGGTGAGCTTTCCATTCACTGTACTGAGTTGCGCCTGCTGACAAAAGCACTACGTCCTTTACCAGATAAATTCCATGGTCTGCAGGATCAGGAAGTCCGTTATCGTCAACGTTATCTGGACCTCATCGCTAACGATAAATCCCGTCAAACGTTTGTTGTCCGTTCAAAAATTCTGGCCGCTATCCGCCAGTTCATGGTCGCGCGCGGCTTTATGGAAGTAGAAACCCCGATGATGCAGGTAATTCCAGGTGGGGCATCTGCTCGCCCGTTTATTACCCATCATAACGCTCTGGATTTAGATATGTACCTGCGTATCGCGCCGGAGCTGTATCTGAAACGTCTGGTTGTAGGCGGTTTTGAACGGGTATTCGAAATCAACCGTAACTTCCGTAATGAAGGTATTTCTGTTCGCCATAATCCTGAGTTCACAATGATGGAACTCTACATGGCGTATGCGGATTACCACGATTTGATTGAACTGACAGAGTCCCTGTTCCGCACCCTGGCACAAGAGGTTCTGGGTACCACTAAAGTCACTTATGGCGAGCATGTGTTTGATTTCGGCAAACCGTTTGAAAAACTCACCATGCGCGAAGCAATCAAAAAATATCGTCCAGAAACCGATATGGCCGACCTGGATAATTTTGATGCTGCTAAAGCATTAGCTGAATCTATCGGAATTACGGTAGAGAAAAGCTGGGGGCTGGGACGTATTGTCACGGAGATCTTTGATGAAGTGGCAGAAGCACATCTGATTCAGCCAACCTTTATTACGGAATATCCGGCAGAAGTGTCACCGCTGGCGCGCCGTAATGATGTTAACCCGGAAATCACCGACCGTTTTGAATTCTTCATCGGTGGTCGTGAAATCGGTAATGGTTTTAGCGAATTAAACGACGCAGAAGATCAGGCTGAACGTTTCCAGGAACAGGTTAACGCTAAAGCTGCAGGTGACGACGAAGCCATGTTCTATGACGAAGATTACGTGACTGCGCTGGAATATGGTCTGCCGCCAACCGCTGGTCTGGGTATTGGTATCGACCGAATGATTATGCTGTTTACAAACAGTCATACTATTCGCGACGTTATTCTCTTCCCGGCGATGCGCCCACAGAAATAAATTTCACTTTAATGAACGAAGCAGTCAGGCGACTGCTTCGTTCGTCGTTCCGCAAATCCAGTTTTGAGGAGAGACGCTTCGTTTCACGATAACCAGCGGGTCCACTCAACTACAGCTCCTAAAAGAGAGAAAAAAGTAATGCCACAGGCAGACTCATTGGCCAGGTTATTCCGACCAGGAATGCACTAAGTAAACGAATATGTGTTTTCTCATGTGAGATAAACCAGATAATGACAAAGGATATGTTCACACCAATCACATAAAAAATTAATATTTTAGAGAATAGTGCCATTTTTTATGTTCTTCTTATCCTTCCTGGCTACTTGTAAAACTGACGGAAATAGTCATCAACTGTCATAATGTTGAGGTCAAAATCAATATCCGGTAAGTCTAAGCATTTAAGCCTGATTAAATCTTCGATTTCACTTGCGGCTAACGATGTCGTTATTGCGAAAGAATTTTCATTCAATTGTCGTGGTATCCCATATTCATCAGCCACGATAGAAGAGAAATTCATATCATACATCAATGATCTTAACCTTAAGAACACTGAGGAATAAGATGATGGATAATCAAAAGAAACAACATAAGTATTGAACTTGTTTTTACCTTCCATAATATGACTCCTATCAATATTGAATGCTCTGGGGACGCAAAAATTATTAACCCCGATTGATGATTCTCATATAGGAGATATTCTTTTTTTTGCTCAGTAAAGGGGATGACTTGGGACAAAAAAACGCGCTCTCTGCCCATTCTTTGTGCATCCCCCTACCCTTCAGATGCTCTCCTGCATCACTCCGCGGAGAGCATGAAAAATATCGTGACTCTGTACTCTCCCATCAACTGCGAATATCATCATACTCCCGCGTTTTATCAAATTCGTGTTTCGCAAATGGGCATAGTGGGATAATTTTTCGTTTTTCCCGACGCATTTTTTCCACGACTTTCGCAACCAGCTGTTTACCAATCCCCTGCCCTTTCAGGCTTTCATCGACATCGGTATGTTCGATAATCGCTAAATTCTCTCCGGTCGGCACAAAGACAATTTCAGCGATTTGCTTGCCCTGTTCGTCATTAATGTAAAATTTATTGTGGCCTTCGCGTATTTCCATTTTACCCTCGCTTATTTATGACGGTATTTCAGCGCACCACTCGGGCACGTATCAATCACTTTCACCACAGTGGCAACGTCGACTTCATCCGGCATGATCCACGGCTTTCGTTTGAGATTAAATAACTTGCCGTTGCCACGTACGCAATTGCCAGAATGCTGACATATCGCAGTGTTGAAATAGACATCGATCTTTTCGCCGGTATAACAGCGATAACCCTCGTCCAGTAGCGCCTGATCCATGACTTTCCCTCTCTCATCAGTATGATTATCGCTATAAGCATAGCCCTGGAATCTTCATACAGCACTGGCAGTTTCCGTTGCCAGAGTCTCTTCCCCTATATAGCCAATCATTCTTACTCCCTTTGAATTACCCGCCTCATCAGAGATAATGCTTAAGAAATTTGTCACACAAGGAAGCTGATGAGACATTCATTGCCCTACCGCATGTTACGCAAACGTCCGATGAAATTGAGTACCACAGTGATCTTAATGGTCAGCGCGGTACTGTTCTCGGTGCTATTGGTGGTGCATCTGATTTACTTCTCGCAAATCAGTGATATGACGCGAGACGGGCTGGCCAACAAGGCACTGGCAATGGCGCGTACCCTCGCCGACTCGCCGGAAATCCGTCAGGGCTTGCAGAAAAAACCGCAGGAGAGCGGAATCCAGGCCATCGCGGAAGCCGTGCGCAAACGCAACGATCTGCTGTTTATTGTCGTTACCGATATGCAAAGTCTTCGCTACTCGCATCCTGAAGCCCAGCGTATTGGTCAGCCATTTAAAGGTGATGACATCCTTAAAGCGCTGAATGGCAAAGAAAATGTCGCTATCAATCGCGGTTTTCTGGCACAGGCTTTACGCGTATTTACCCCCATCTACGATGAAAATCATAAACAAATTGGCGTGGTGGCGATCGGCCTTGAGTTAAGCCGCGTGACCCAACAAATCAATGACAGTCGCTGGAGCATTATCTGGTCGGTATTATTTGGCATGCTGGTCGGACTGATTGGCACCTGCATTCTGGTTAAGGTACTGAAAAAAATCCTTTTCGGCCTGGAACCCTACGAAATCTCCACGCTGTTTGAGCAACGCCAGGCCATGTTGCAGTCTATCAAAGAAGGCGTCGTTGCCGTGGACGATCGCGGCGAGGTCACGCTGATCAACGATGCCGCACAAGAATTGCTGAATTACCGTAAGTCGCAGGACGATGAGAAACTGTCGACGCTAAGCCACTCATGGTCACAGGTGGTAGATGTCTCGGAAGTGTTACGCGACGGTACGCCGCGCCGCGACGAAGAGATTACGATTAAAGACCGGCTATTACTGATCAACACCGTTCCGGTGCGCAGTAATGGCGTTATCATCGGTGCCATTTCAACCTTCAGGGACAAAACTGAAGTTCGTAAACTGATGCAGCGACTCGACGGTCTGGTCAACTATGCTGATGCACTTCGTGAACGATCCCACGAATTTATGAATAAATTGCATGTGATTCTCGGATTATTGCATCTGAAGAGTTATAAGCAGTTGGAAGATTACATTCTCAAAACAGCCAATAACTATCAGGAAGAGATTGGCTCTCTGCTGGGTAAGATCAAATCTCCGGTTATCGCTGGTTTTTTAATCAGCAAGATTAACCGCGCGACCGATTTAGGCCATACGCTGATTTTAAACAGTGAAAGCCAGCTGCCAGACAGCGGCAGTGAGGACCAGGTCGCGACGCTGATTACCACATTGGGAAATCTGATAGAAAACGCGCTGGAAGCATTAGGGCCGGAACCCGGTGGCGAAATTAGCGTAACATTGCACTACCGTCACGGCTGGCTGCACTGCGAAGTTAACGATGATGGACCGGGGATCGCACCCGACAAAATCGATCACATTTTTGACAAAGGTGTCTCGACAAAAGGAAGCGAGCGAGGCGTCGGTTTAGCACTTGTCAAACAACAGGTAGAAAATCTCGGCGGCAGCATCGCCGTGGAATCGGAACCCGGGATTTTCACACAATTTTTTGTCCAGATACCCTGGGACGGGGAGAGGTCGAACAGATGATCAATGTATTAATTATCGATGACGACGCAATGGTCGCGGAGCTGAATCGCCGATACGTAGCACAAATCCCAGGCTTTCAATGCTGTGGAACAGCCTCGACGCTGGAGAAAGCCAAAGAGATTATCTTCAATAGCGATACGCCTATCGACCTGATATTGCTCGATATCTATATGCAAAAAGAGAACGGGCTCGATTTACTGCCTGTCCTGCATAACGCGCGTTGCAAAAGTGATGTGATTGTCATCTCCTCCGCAGCCGATGCGGCAACCATTAAAGATTCGCTGCATTACGGTGTCGTGGATTACCTGATCAAACCCTTCCAGGCTTCCCGCTTTGAAGAGGCGCTCACCGGCTGGCGGCAAAAGAAAATGGCGCTGGAAAAACATCAGTATTATGACCAGGCCGAGCTTGATCAGCTAATCCACGGCAGCAGCTCCAACGAACAGGATCCTCGTCGCTTGCCAAAAGGCTTAACGCCGCAGACGTTACGCACGCTGTGCCAGTGGATTGACGCGCATCAGGACTATGAGTTTTCAACCGACGAGCTGGCTAACGAGGTTAACATCTCGCGTGTTTCCTGCCGAAAATACCTCATCTGGCTGGTCAACTGCCACATCTTGTTCACCAGTATCCATTATGGCGTCACGGGGCGTCCGGTTTACCGTTACCGTATTCAGGCAGAACACTACTCACTGCTGAAACAATATTGCCAATAACGGATCGCTGGTTATCTGTAAGTAATAATTATTACCGTAATGCAAAATACCCCTGGCACAAGTTACATCCTTCATCAGTAAAACTTGTGCCAGATCAAATATAATTATCCCTCCATCATCGCTAAAAATTAATATCTCTTCAGGTGAACGGTGTTTTTAATTTCAAAACGCTAACAAAAGTTAATTAACTATTATGTCACCCGCATTATGTGTATTTTTACCCACAAATGGGTAGATCAGATTAATCTTTAAACCTAATGATATCTGCCCTGAGAACAAAAAATAGACCGATAAATATCAATAAGATAACAGCAAACAAAACATTAACATCTGCGCAGTACAAACTATAAACCCATCGCCAGAGAGTTTTTCTCTCTGAAAAAGCCGCTTATCACAGTGCATAAATTTGCCGCTGCTTTAATCAGCCAATATTTACTGTGAGGTATTTGCTAAAGCCGGTAACGACCAAACGGATATTTAGTCAGGCTCTGAAAACAGTTCATACAAAACAGAACGTGACTGTGATCTATTCAGCAAAAATTTAAATAGGATTATCGCGAGGGTTCACACATGTTATTTACTATCCAACTTATCATAATACTGATATGTCTGTTTTATGGTGCCAGAAAGGGTGGTATCGCGCTGGGTTTATTAGGCGGTATCGGTCTGGTCATTCTGGTCTTCGTCTTCCACCTTCAGCCAGGTAAACCACCAGTTGATGTCATGCTGGTTATCATTGCGGTGGTGGCGGCATCGGCGACCTTGCAAGCTTCGGGCGGTCTTGATGTCATGCTGCAAATTGCCGAGAAGTTGCTGCGCCGCAACCCGAAATATGTCTCAATTGTCGCGCCGTTTGTGACCTGTACACTGACCATTCTTTGCGGTACGGGTCATGTGGTTTACACCATTCTGCCGATCATCTACGACGTCGCCATTAAGAACAACATCCGTCCGGAACGTCCGATGGCGGCAAGTTCTATCGGTGCACAGATGGGGATTATCGCCAGTCCGGTGTCGGTTGCGGTCGTGTCTCTGGTTGCAATGCTGGGTAATGTCACCTTTGATGGTCGCCATCTTGAGTTCCTCGACCTGCTGGCAATCACCATTCCATCGACGTTAATCGGTATCCTGGCGATCGGTATCTTCAGCTGGTTCCGCGGTAAAGATCTGGATAAAGACGAAGAGTTCCAGAAATTCATCTCCGTACCGGAAAACCGTGAGTATGTTTACGGTGATACCGCGACGCTGCTCGATAAAAAACTGCCGAAAAGCAACTGGCTGGCAATGTGGATTTTCCTCGGTGCAATCGCTGTAGTCGCCCTTCTTGGTGCTGATTCGGACCTGCGTCCATCCTTCGGCGGCAAACCGCTGTCGATGGTACTGGTTATTCAGATGTTTATGCTGCTGACCGGGGCGCTGATTATTATCCTGACCAAAACCAATCCCGCGTCTATCTCAAAAAACGAAGTCTTCCGTTCCGGTATGATCGCCATCGTGGCGGTGTACGGTATCGCATGGATGGCAGAAACCATGTTCGGTGCGCATATGTCTGAAATTCAGGGCGTACTGGGTGAAATGGTGAAAGAGTATCCGTGGGCCTATGCCATTGTTCTGCTGCTGGTTTCCAAGTTTGTAAACTCTCAGGCTGCGGCGCTGGCGGCGATTGTTCCGGTCGCGCTGGCGATCGGCGTTGATCCGGCATACATCGTGGCTTCAGCACCGGCTTGCTACGGTTATTACATCCTGCCGACTTATCCGAGCGATCTGGCAGCGATTCAGTTTGACCGTTCCGGCACCACCCACATCGGTCGCTTCGTCATCAACCACAGCTTTATTCTGCCGGGGTTGATTGGTGTGAGCGTATCGTGCGTCTTCGGCTGGATCTTCGCCGCGATGTACGGGTTCTTATAAATGCACTTTGCGTGCCGCCCGTGACTACGCGGCACGCCATTTTCGAATAACAAATACAGAGTTACAGGCTGGAAGCTATGTCAAACAAACCCTTTATCTACCAGGCACCTTTCCCGATGGGGAAAGACAATACCGAATACTATCTACTCACTTCCGATTACGTTAGCGTTGCCGACTTCGACGGCGAAACCATCCTGAAAGTGGAACCAGAAGCCCTGACCCTGCTGGCGCAGCAAGCCTTTCACGACGCTTCTTTTATGCTCCGCCCGGCACACCAGAAACAGGTTGCGGCTATTCTTCACGATCCAGAAGCCAGCGAAAACGACAAGTACGTGGCGCTGCAATTCTTAAGAAACTCCGAAATCGCCGCCAAAGGCGTGCTGCCGACCTGCCAGGATACCGGCACCGCGATCATCGTCGGTAAAAAAGGCCAGCGCGTGTGGACCGGCGGCGGTGATGAAGAAGCGCTGTCGAAAGGCGTCTATAACACCTATATCGAAGATAACCTGCGCTATTCACAGAATGCGGCGCTGGACATGTACAAAGAGGTCAACACCGGCACTAACCTGCCTGCGCAAATCGACCTGTACGCGGTAGATGGCGATGAGTACAAATTCCTTTGCGTTGCGAAAGGCGGCGGCTCTGCCAACAAAACGTATCTCTACCAGGAAACCAAAGCCCTGCTGACTCCCGGCAAACTGAAAAACTTCCTCGTCGAGAAAATGCGTACCCTCGGTACTGCAGCCTGCCCGCCGTACCATATCGCGTTTGTGATTGGCGGTACGTCTGCGGAAACCAACCTGAAAACCGTCAAGTTAGCAAGCGCTCACTATTACGATGAACTGCCGACGGAAGGGAACGAACATGGTCAGGCGTTCCGCGATGTCCAGCTGGAACAGGAACTGCTGGAAGAGGCCCAGAAACTCGGTCTTGGCGCGCAGTTTGGCGGTAAATACTTCGCGCACGACATTCGCGTTATCCGTCTGCCACGTCACGGCGCATCCTGCCCGGTCGGCATGGGCGTCTCCTGCTCCGCTGACCGTAACATTAAAGCGAAAATCAACCGCGAAGGTATCTGGATCGAAAAACTGGAACACAACCCAGGCCAGTACATTCCACAAGAACTGCGCCAGGCCGGTGAAGGCGAAGCGGTGAAAGTTGACCTTAACCGCCCGATGAAAGAGATCCTCGCCCAGCTTTCGCAATACCCGGTATCCACTCGTTTGTCGCTCACCGGCACCATTATCGTGGGCCGAGATATTGCACACGCCAAGCTGAAAGAGCTGATTGACGCCGGTAAAGAACTTCCGCAGTACATCAAAGATCACCCGATCTACTACGCGGGTCCGGCGAAAACCCCTGCCGGTTATCCATCAGGTTCACTTGGCCCAACCACCGCAGGCCGTATGGACTCCTACGTGGATCTGCTGCAATCCCACGGCGGCAGCATGATCATGCTGGCGAAAGGTAACCGCAGTCAGCAGGTTACCGACGCGTGTCATAAACACGGCGGCTTCTACCTCGGTAGCATCGGCGGTCCGGCGGCGGTACTGGCGCAGCAGAGCATCAAGCATCTGGAATGCGTCGCTTATCCGGAGCTGGGTATGGAAGCTATCTGGAAAATCGAAGTAGAAGATTTCCCGGCGTTTATCCTGGTCGATGACAAAGGTAACGACTTCTTCCAGCAGATCGTCAACAAACAGTGCGCGAACTGCACTAAGTAACCTCTTCGGCCCAGCGCCTGGCAGCATGCTGCCAGGTGATCCCCCTGGGCCACCTCTTTTGCGATTGTAATTTCACGCTTGCTGGTGAATAGTCAGTATTTTCCCTGACTTGCGAACTCACCATGACCCGCACACTCAAGCCGTTAATTCTTAACACCGGCGCACTGGCGCTAACGTTAATCCTGATTTATACCGGCATTTCGGCCCATGACAAACTCACCTGGCTGATGGAAGTGACACCGGTGATTATTGTCGTGCCGCTACTCCTTGCCACCGCGAAACGTTATCCGTTAACGCCGCTGCTCTATACGCTCATTTTCTTTCACGCCATCATCCTGATGGTCGGCGGACAATACACCTACGCGAAAGTCCCCGTTGGTTTTGAGGTGCAGGAATGGTTAGGGTTGAGCCGTAATCCGTATGACAAGCTGGGGCATTTTTTCCAGGGGCTGGTGCCTGCACTGGTGGCACGAGAAATTCTCGTTCGCGGGATGTACGTGCGCGGACGTAAAATGGTGGCGTTCCTGGTCTGCTGCGTGGCGCTGGCGATAAGCGCGATGTATGAATTAATCGAGTGGTGGGCGGCGCTGGCAATGGGCCAGGGAGCGGATGATTTTCTCGGCACCCAGGGCGACCAGTGGGACACGCAATCCGATATGTTCTGCGCGCTGCTTGGCGCATTAACGACGGTGATATTCCTCGCTCGCTTTCATTGCCGCCAGCTACGGCGCTTTGGCTTGATAACCGGATAACAACGTGCGCTTTGTTGATGCCGGATGCGGCGTGAATTCCTTATCCGGTCTACAAAATTTGCAAATCCAAAGCATTACATTAAGACGTGGCCTGATAAACATATCGCATCAGGCCATTTTCGTTAGCTATTGTCCACGTCAGGCTTTCACATCACTCACTGCACCGACCGGAATATCAGCATGAACAGGCTCGGGCGGTACTTTGCGATATTTATCCAGCAGATGAATCTGGATCCTGCGCAGCGTGTCGCCATTGAGGCGATAGAAACGGAAGTAGAGAATCAGCGTTACCATGAAAAACAGAGTTGGTAGAGCAATCATAATAAACTGCATACCTAATAGGGCTTGCGTAGACTGTTCAACATTCGGTACATAGCCAATCATCCCTAACACAACCGCAATGAAAAAAGCCGCAAAGGCTGAACCGCCCTTCACCACCATAGTCTGCACGGAGTAAGCGATACTTTCACAGCGTACGTGCAGTTTATATTCACCGTAATCAACGGTATCTGCCACCATGATGACCTGTAATACCCAGAAAAGCGCCGTTCCCACATTCAGCAAAATACCCGCAATCACAATGAGGACGACGTTGTGATAGCTCATTAATGCCATTAACAGGAGAACACCACAGCTTAACACCGGAAGAATAGATGCTCCGGCCCATAAAATGCGTCGGGATAATGATTTAACTAAGCGTGGGAAGAATACTAACGTCACCAGGTTAGCAGCTCCCGCATACGACAGATAATAGGGGAACAAATCCGCATCACCGATAACATATGAGAAATAATAGATAGCAAATCCGGTAATAATGTTGCTGGCTACATTATAAGCAAGAGCCATACCCAAGAGGCATGAAAGCTGATCGTTTTTATAAATTAGCGCAACGATGGCTTTAAGTGTCAGATGGCTTCCTTCAGCAGACGGTTGATTGTCTGACGAAAAGACTTCATGCACATTGCGCAGAGTGATGATGGTTGAAACAATAAAAAAGGCGATTAGTACCAGAGTGAACATCTGAAAGCCAAATCCCCGATCGCCACCGCCGACATAATTAACAAATGGTAGCGTCACACCTGCCGTAACAAAGCCTGCCAGACTGGCAAAAAAACGCGGATAAGGAACCAGTTGTTCGCGCTCACGTTTATCGAGCGTGATGGTTGGAACCAGCGACCAGAAGGGAATATCCATAATGGTGTAAGTCATGCCCCAGAGGATGTAGGTCACGCAAACAAAGACAATCTGAGTAGTACCTTCAAACAGATGCGCACTAAAGAGGAGAAATAAGATTACAGAGTTTGCCAACGTACCGATCAGGATCCAGGGTTTGAACTTACCCCATCGCGATCGCGTAGCATTTACAATCCATCCCATAATCGGATCGTTAATAGCATCCCAGATCCTCGCCACCAGAAACAAAGTACCGACCAAACCCACAGACAGCCCAACGACATCGGTGTAGTAATACATGAGGTACATATACACAATGCCGATCGCAAAATCCTTCCCGAACGCTCCAAATCCATAACTGAGTTTTGTAGTCATTGAAATGCTCATAGGGTATCGGGTCGCTGTTACCAACGCCCGCCTTCTGTTATTGGTATCGTCAGAGGTGTGCGCCGGAATAAATCCCCCGGCGCAGTAGCGTTTAGTCGCGTTTTAACGGTGCAACCAGCCTGGCAGCCAGTCGCCGTGGGCGGCAATCAGGTCGTCAACAAGAGCATATATTTCATCAATGCCCAGCACGGCAGCAGTATGCGGGTCCATCATCGCGGCGTGGTAAACACGGTCGCGATTTTCCGTAAGAATAGCTTCGGTCAGCAGCGTCTGTACGTTGATGTTGGTTTGCATCAGGGCGGCCAGATGCGAAGGTAGCGTACCGACTTTGGTCGGCTGAATGCCATTAGCATCAACCAGACAGGCTACTTCCACGCAACATCCTTGTGGCAGGTTATCAATCAAACCATCGTTACGGACGTTGCCGTAAATCACACTCGGCTCGCCAGTCCAGATAGCGTTCATGATTGTGCTGGCATATTCCCGTGACGGTTTAATATCAATCCGGGAGGCGTTTTTATACTCCTCCAGCTCTTTATGCCAGTTCGCCAGCTGCTCGACGCAGCGTTTCGGGTACTCATCCAGCGGTACTTTATAACGCTCAATCAAATCCTCACGACCTGGCTTAATAAACCACGGTGTGTACTCAGCAAAATGTTCTGACGATTCCGTGACGAAGTAGCCCAGCTTTTTGAACATTTCGTAGCGCACAATATTCTGGCAGCGAGTATTGCCATGAATATTCGGCTTCGGTGCCTGCCCTGCTTCATAAGCCGCCAGCAGTTCCGGGTAGAGATTCACATAACTGCCGTCGGCGGTTTTGCGCTCCAGCTCCAGGTAAAACGCCATATGGTTGATACCTGCGCAACGGTAACGCAGCGTAGCTGGGTCGATATTGAGGTCACGCGCCAGCTCTTCCGCCGTTCCCTGCACCGAATGGCACAGCCCGACCTGTTTGATATGCGGATAGCGGGCATACATCGCCCAGGTATTCATCGCCATTGGGTTAACATAGTTGAGCATGGTGGCATCGGGGCAGACTTCCGTCATGTCCTCGCAAATTTGCCACAGATGCGGAATGGTACGTAGCGCGCGCATAATACCGCCCGGCCCCAACGTATCGGCAATGGTTTGTTCCAGACCATGCCGCTTACAGACCTCGAAATCAGTCACCGTGCAAGGTTCATAACCGCCAATCTGAAATGCCACCACGACAAAATCGGCATCCTGTAAGGCTTCTTTCTGTTGGGTGTGGCAGGTGATTTTGCCGCTGGCCCCTGCTGAATCCATAAGCTTACGCACCACAATATGCGACTCTTCCAGGCGGGTAGGATCAATGTCCATCAGGGCAATATGCGCCGTTTTCAGCGCCTCGCGATGGAACACATCACCAAGAATATTTTTAACGAAAATCGTCGAACCAGCGCCGATAAATGTAATTTTGGGTGCAGTCATCATGCAGATCTCCTGGCTTGCTTGAATAACTTCATCATGGCAGGCGAATCTGCAGAAAACCTCCGGCTTCCAGGTTGAGCATTCCCATAAACTCAGATCCTGCGTGAAGCAGCAGTAAATCTGAGTTTATGGTAATAAGTTACCTGAAAAGCAGAGTTTTCGGCCTCATGATGCTCGGACGCTCCCCTCGCCTCTCTGGGAAGAGGGTGAAAACCGTGCTCCCACTCGCAGTCATCCTCCCTCACTCCTGCCATAATTCTGATATTCCAGGAAAGAGAGCCATCCATGAATACAGATACGTTTATGTGCAGCAGCGACGAAAAACAGACCCGCAGCCCGCTGTCGCTGTATTCGGAATACCAGCGGATGGAGATTGAGTTTCGCGCACCGCATATCATGCCCACCAGCCACTGGCATGGTCAGGTCGAAGTGAATGTGCCTTTCGATGGCGATGTGGAATACCTGATCAACAATGAAAAAGTGAATATCAATCAGGGTCATATCACGCTGTTCTGGGCCTGTACACCGCACCAACTAACAGATACCGGAACCTGTCAGAGCATGGCGATTTTTAATCTGCCGATGCATCTGTTTCTCTCCTGGCCGCTGGATAAAGACCTGATTAACCACGTCACTCACGGCATGGTGATCAAATCACTGGCCACACAGCAACTTAGCCCGTTTGAAGTGCGCCGCTGGCAGCAGGAATTAAACAGTCCGAACGAGCAAATTCGCCAGCTCGCCATTGATGAAATTGGCCTGATGCTCAAGCGATTTAGCCTCTCTGGCTGGGAACCGATTCTGGTCAATAAAACCTCGCGCACACACAAAAACAGCGTCTCGCGCCATGCGCAATTTTATGTTAGCCAGATGCTGGGCTTTATTGCCGAAAACTATGATCAGGCGCTGACCATCAACGATGTGGCTGAGCACGTCAAACTTAACGCCAACTATGCAATGGGGATATTCCAGCGGGTCATGCAATTGACGATGAAACAGTACATTACCGCGATGCGCATCAACCACGTTCGCGCGTTACTGAGCGATACCGATAAAAGTATTCTCGATATTGCCCTGACGGCAGGCTTTCGTTCAAGTAGTCGTTTTTACAGCACGTTCGGCAAATATGTCGGCATGTCGCCGCAACAATACCGCAAACTTAGCCAACAGCGCCGCCAGACGTTTCCCGGCTAAAGACGATATCAGTATCAGCCAAAAAAATAGTTTAGCCGTCGATAATAAGCAGTGAAAATAATTTAAAATAATCACATAACGCATTGTTTATAAAAATAAATATTTCAAAAATGTTTGTTTTTCACGCGCTTTACAGCCCGAAAAGGCCGGAAGATACTTGCCCGCAACGAAGATTCCTTCATAACCGGGTAAGCAATGATGAAAGTATTAATTGTTGAAAGCGAGTTTCTCCATCAAGACACCTGGGTCGGTAACGCCGTTGAGCGTCTGGCAGATGCTTTAAGCCAGCAAAATGTTACCGTGATTAAATCCACCTCCTTTGATGATGGTTTTGCCATTCTCTCTTCAAACGAAGCCATTGACTGCCTGATGTTCAGTTATCAAATGGAACATCCGGACGAACATCAAAACGTCAGACAATTGATCGGTAAGCTTCATGAGCGCCAACAAAACGTGCCGGTCTTCCTGTTGGGCGATCGGGAAAAAGCCCTCGCCGCAATGGATCGCGACCTGCTGGAGCTTGTCGATGAATTCGCCTGGATTCTGGAAGATACCGCCGACTTTATCGCCGGACGCGCTGTTGCCGCGATGACCCGCTACCGCCAGCAGCTGTTGCCGCCACTGTTCAGCGCGCTGATGAAATATAGCGACATCCATGAATATTCCTGGGCAGCGCCAGGCCACCAGGGCGGCGTTGGTTTTACCAAAACACCCGCCGGACGTTTCTACCATGACTACTATGGAGAAAATCTGTTCCGCACCGATATGGGCATCGAACGAACTTCCCTCGGTTCTTTGCTTGACCATACTGGCGCATTTGGCGAAAGCGAAAAATATGCCGCACGCGTATTTGGTGCCGATCGCTCCTGGTCGGTAGTCGTCGGTACTTCCGGCTCTAACCGCACCATCATGCAGGCTTGCATGACCGATAACGATGTCGTGGTCGTTGACCGTAATTGCCATAAATCCATCGAACAAGGCTTGATGCTGACAGGCGCGAAACCAGTCTACATGGTGCCAAGCCGCAACCGCTACGGCATTATCGGGCCAATCTATCCGCAGGAAATGCAACCTGAAACCTTGCAGAAGAAAATCAGTGAAAGCCCGCTGACTAAAGACAAAGCTGGGCAAAAACCGTCTTACTGCGTGGTGACCAACTGCACCTATGACGGCGTGTGTTATAACGCTAAAGAAGCGCAGGATCTGCTGGAAAAAACCTCCGATCGTCTGCACTTTGACGAAGCCTGGTACGGCTATGCACGTTTCAACCCGATCTATGCCGATCACTATGCCATGCGCGGCGAACCTGGCGATCACAACGGTCCTACCGTTTTCGCCACCCACTCCACCCACAAACTGCTGAATGCGCTTTCACAGGCTTCTTATATTCATGTACGTGAAGGTCGTGGGGCGATTAACTTCTCCCGCTTTAACCAGGCCTACATGATGCATGCCACCACCTCCCCGCTGTATGCCATCTGCGCATCCAACGACGTGGCGGTGTCGATGATGGACGGCAACAGCGGCCTGTCACTGACGCAGGAAGTGATCGACGAAGCGGTTGATTTCCGTCAGGCGATGGCGCGGCTGTATAAAGAGTTCACCGCTGACGGTAGCTGGTTCTTCAAACCGTGGAACAAAGAAGTCGTCACCGACCCACAAACCGGCAAAACCTATGACTTTGCTGACGCACCAACCAAACTGCTGACCACCGTTCAGGACTGCTGGGTAATGCATCCGGGCGAAAGCTGGCACGGCTTCAAAGATATTCCGGATAACTGGAGTATGCTCGACCCGATTAAAGTCAGCATCCTTGCTCCGGGAATGGGTGAAGATGGTGAACTGGAAGAAACCGGTGTTCCGGCGGCGCTGGTCACTGCCTGGCTTGGTCGCCACGGCATTGTGCCTACCCGCACCACTGACTTCCAAATTATGTTCCTGTTCTCTATGGGCGTAACCCGTGGGAAATGGGGGACTCTGGTTAACACCCTTTGCTCCTTCAAACGCCACTATGACGCCAACACACCGCTGGCGCAGGTGATGCCGGAACTTGTTGAACAATATCCTGACACTTACGCGAACATGGGGATTCACGATCTGGGTGACACCATGTTTGCCTGGCTGAAAGAAAACAACCCTGGCGCACGGTTGAACGAAGCCTATTCCGGCCTGCCGATGGCGGAAATCACCCCGCGTGAAGCGTACAACGCGATTGTCGACAACAATGTCGAACTGGTATCCATTGAAAATCTGCCAGGACGCATCGCGGCAAACTCAGTTATCCCGTATCCGCCAGGAATCCCGATGCTGCTGTCTGGTGAAAACTTCGGCGATAAAAACAGTCCGCAAGTAAGTTATTTACGCTCGCTGCAATCCTGGGACCACCATTTCCCTGGATTTGAACACGAAACTGAAGGGACTGAAATTATTGACGGTATTTACCACGTTATGTGCGTGAAAGCGTAACCACTATTCCGCTGAAGGCGTAATTGTTTAAATAACATTACGCCGCCTGGCCTTAGGCCTTTTGAGTATGGCAACGTTTTCATAAAAATTGCTGCAAACAAAAATGTCATACTTTTTGCGCGGCCCCACCCCGCGCTTTTTTTTGCCTGTTATTTATCCTGTAAAAAAATATGTACATGAGAAATTACTATAAAAATTTGTAATATTAGTAAAACTCGTTATTTTTATGCATGTTTATATTCATCATACAATTATATAACCATTTCCCGGTATCGCTTTGCTTTAGCGAGAACTGGTCTTTTATTTGCACTCAGGAGTACATGTATGAGGATTTGCAGCGACCAACCTTGTATTGTTTTATTGACTGAAAAAGATGTCTGGATAAGGGTGAATGGGAAAGAACCTATTAGCCTTAAAGCTAACCATATGGCGTTATTAAATTGTGAAAATAATATTATCGACGTCTCCTCTCTTAACAACACTTTGGTTGCTCATATTAGTCACGACATCATCAAAGATTACCTCCGGTTTCTGAATAAAGATCTCTCGCAAATACCAGTATGGCAACGTAGCGCTACGCCCATACTCACCCTGCCATGCCTGACGCCAGACGTCTTTCGCGTTGCCGCGCAACACAGCATGATGCCCGCAGAAACTGAGTCAGAAAAGGAACGAACACGCGCATTATTATTCACGGTGCTATCCCGTTTTCTCGACAGTAAAAAATTCCTTTCATTAATGATGTATATGTTACGTAATTGTGTAAGTGACAGCGTTTATCAAATTATTGAAAGCGATATTCACAAAGACTGGAATCTTAGTATGGTAGCCAGTTGTTTATGTCTTAGCCCAAGTCTGTTAAAGAAAAAGTTGAAAAGCGAAAACACCAGTTATAGCCAAATAATCACCACCTGCCGCATGCGTTATGCCGTAAATGAATTAATGATGGACGGTAAAAATATCTCTCAGGTATCACAGTCCTGCGGCTACAACAGTACGTCGTACTTTATTTCTGTCTTTAAAGACTTCTACGGTATGACGCCGCTGCATTATGTTAGTCAGCACAGAGAACGCACTGTCGCCTGATTTTTAACCTTAACGAAGAGCTATATTAATAACGGCATCAGCGATAACCCGGTCGATAATAATTCAACTATCGAATGCAGGCGTATGATATGACGTAATTTATTGTCACGAAGCTCGCCTTCGCAGGAGTTTAATTATGTCTTCGGATGCTGATGCTCACAAAGTGGGCTTAATCCCCGTCACCCTGATGGTGTCGGGGAATATTATGGGGTCAGGTGTTTTTCTGTTACCTGCAAACCTGGCCTCTACTGGCGGGATTGCCATTTATGGATGGTTGGTGACGATTATCGGTGCACTGGGGCTCTCGATGGTATACGCCAAAATGTCGTTCCTCGACCCAAGTCCTGGTGGTTCTTACGCTTACGCCCGCCGCTGCTTTGGCCCGTTTCTCGGTTATCAAACCAACGTCCTCTACTGGCTGGCCTGCTGGATCGGCAATATCGCCATGGTGGTCATTGGCGTAGGATATTTAAGTTACTTCTTCCCGATTCTGAAAGATCCATTGGTATTAACCATCACCTGCGTCGTGGTGCTGTGGATCTTCGTCCTGCTGAACATTGTCGGTCCGAAAATGATCACCCGTGTGCAGGCAGTTGCCACCGTGCTGGCGCTGATCCCCATCGTCGGGATTGCCGTATTTGGCTGGTTCTGGTTCCGTGGTGAAACCTATATGGCGGCATGGAACGTCAGCGGCCTGGGCACCTTCGGTGCAATTCAAAGTACCCTTAACGTTACGCTGTGGTCGTTCATCGGTGTGGAAAGTGCCTCCGTTGCCGCAGGTGTGGTGAAAAACCCGAAACGCAATGTCCCTATCGCCACCATTGGTGGGGTATTGATTGCCGCCGTTTGCTATGTACTTTCTACCACCGCGATTATGGGGATGATCCCTAATGCCGCACTGCGCGTTTCTGCTTCGCCATTCGGTGATGCCGCACGGATGGCGTTGGGTGACACCGCCGGGGCCATTGTTTCCTTCTGCGCAGCTGCGGGTTGCTTAGGTTCACTGGGCGGCTGGACGTTGCTGGCGGGTCAAACGGCGAAAGCCGCTGCCGATGACGGACTGTTCCCACCAATTTTTGCCCGTGTAAATAAAGCGGGTACGCCAGTGGCGGGGCTGATTATCGTCGGTATTTTGATGACCATCTTCCAGCTCAGCAGCATTTCACCAAACGCGACCAAAGAGTTCGGTCTGGTTTCTTCCGTCTCGGTCATCTTTACACTGGTGCCATATCTTTACACCTGTGCGGCGTTACTGCTGCTCGGACACGGTCACTTTGGTAAAGCACGCCCGGCATATCTGGCAGTTACTACCATTGCCTTCCTCTACTGCATCTGGGCCGTGGTGGGGTCCGGAGCGAAAGAGGTTATGTGGTCATTTGTCACCCTGATGGTCATCACCGCCATGTATGCGCTGAATTACAACCGGCTACATAAAAACCCGTATCCCTTAGATGCACCAATAAGCAAAGATTAATTCCCCTTAATCCAGCAAACATAAAAGCCAACCTTAAGAACTTAAGGTTGGCTTAATTTTGCTTTGCGAGCATATGCGCACTTTGTTCGATGGAAACACCGTGATGTTGAAGCGCCTACTAAAAAGACCCTCTTTGAATTTACTCGCCTGGCTATTGTTGGCCGCTTTTTATATCTCTATCTGCCTGAATATTGCCTTTTTTAAACAGGTGTTGCAGGCGCTGCCGCTGGATTCGCTGCATAACGTACTGGTTTTCTTGTCGATGCCGGTCGTCGCTTTCAGCGTGATTAATATTGTCCTGACACTAAGCTCTTTCTTATGGCTTAATCGACCACTGGCCTGCCTGTTTATTCTGGTTGGCGCGGCTGCACAATATTTCATAATGACTTACGGCATCGTCATCGACCGCTCGATGATTGCCAATATTATTGATACCACTCCGGCAGAAAGTTATGCGCTGATGACACCGCAAATGTTATTAACGCTGGGATTCAGCGGCGTGCTTGCTGCGCTGATTGCCTGCTGGATAAAAATCAAACCTGCCACCTCGCGTCTGCGCAGTGTTCTTTTCCGTGGAGCCAATATTCTGGTTTCTGTACTACTGATTTTGCTGGTCGCCGCACTGTTTTATAAAGACTACGCCTCGTTGTTCCGCAATAACAAAGAGCTGGTGAAATCCTTAAGCCCCTCTAACAGCATTGTTGCCAGCTGGTCATGGTACTCCCATCAGCGACTGGCAAATCTACCGCTGGTGCGAATTGGTGAAGACGCCCACCGCAACCCGTTAATGCAGAACGAAAAACGTAAAAATTTGACCATCCTGATTGTCGGCGAAACCTCGCGGGCGGAGAACTTCTCCCTCAACGGCTACCCGCGTGAAACTAACCCGCGGCTGGCGAAAGATAACGTGGTCTATTTCCCTAATACCGCATCTTGCGGCACGGCAACGGCAGTTTCAGTACCGTGCATGTTCTCGGATATGCCGCGTGAGCATTACAAAGAAGAGCTGGCACAGCACCAGGAAGGCGTGCTGGATATCATTCAGCGAGCGGGCATCAACGTGCTGTGGAATGACAACGATGGCGGCTGTAAAGGTGCCTGCGACCGCGTGCCTCACCAGAACGTCACCGCGCTGAATCTGCCTGGTCAGTGCATCAACGGCGAATGCTATGACGAAGTACTGTTCCACGGGCTGGAAGAGTACATCAATAACCTGCAGGGTGATGGCGTGATTGTCTTACACACCATCGGCAGCCACGGTCCGACCTATTACAACCGCTATCCGCCGCAGTTCAGGAAATTTACCCCAACCTGCGACACCAATGAGATCCAGACCTGTAGCAAAGAGCAACTGGTGAACACTTACGACAACACGCTGGTTTACGTCGACTATATTGTTGATAAAGCGATTAATCTGCTGAAAGAACATCAGGATAAATTTACCACCAGCCTGGTTTATCTTTCTGACCACGGTGAATCGTTAGGTGAAAATGGCATCTATCTGCACGGTCTGCCTTATGCCATCGCCCCGGATAGCCAAAAACAGGTGCCGATGCTGCTGTGGCTGTCGGAGGATTATCAAAAACGGTATCAGGTTGACCAGAACTGCCTGCAAAAACAGGCGCAAACGCAACACTATTCACAAGACAATTTATTCTCCACGCTATTGGGATTAACTGGCGTTGAGACGAAGTATTACCAGGCTGCGGATGATATTCTGCAAACTTGCAGGAGAGTGAGTGAATGAAAATTCTGATTGTTGAAGACGATACGCTGTTATTGCAGGGATTGATTCTGGCGGCGCAAACTGAAGGCTACGCGTGCGATGGCGTGACAACCGCGCGGATGGCGGAACAAAGCCTTGAGGCCGGTCATTACAGCCTGGTGGTACTGGATTTAGGGTTACCCGACGAAGATGGACTGCATTTTCTCGCCCGTATCCGGCAGAAAAAATATACCCTGCCGGTACTGATCCTCACCGCTCGCGATACGCTGACCGACAAAATCGCCGGGCTGGATGTCGGTGCCGATGACTATCTGGTGAAGCCTTTTGCGCTGGAAGAGTTACACGCCCGTATCCGCGCCCTGCTACGACGCCATAATAATCAGGGCGAAAGTGAGCTGATTGTTGGCAATCTGACGCTGAATATGGGTCGCCGTCAGGTATGGATGGGCGGTGAAGAGTTGATTCTGACGCCCAAAGAATATGCTCTGCTGTCACGGTTAATGCTCAAAGCAGGCAGTCCGGTGCATCGGGAAATTCTCTACAACGACATCTATAACTGGGACAATGAACCCTCGACCAACACCCTGGAAGTGCATATCCACAATCTGCGCGACAAAGTGGGCAAAGCCCGTATCCGCACCGTGCGCGGCTTTGGCTATATGCTGGTCGCGAATGAGGAAAACTAATTGAATCTGATGCATTTTCTGCGCCGACCAATATCGCTGCGCCAACGGCTGATATTGACCATCGGGGCCATTTTGTTGGTGTTTGAGCTGATCAGCGTCTTCTGGCTATGGCATGAAAGTACCGAGCAGATTCAGCTGTTTGAGCAGGCGCTACGCGACAATCGCAACAACGATCGCCACATCATGCGTGAGATCCGCGAGGCGGTCGCCAGCCTGATTGTCCCCGGCGTCTTTATGGTCAGCCTGACGCTATTTATCTGCTATCAGGCGGTACGCCGCATCACCCGCCCGCTGGCGGAGCTGCAAAAAGAGCTGGAAGCGCGCACCGCCGACAACTTAACGCCCATTGCCATTCACAGCGCCACCCTCGAAATCGAAGCGGTGGTTTCGGCGTTGAACGATCTGGTCAGTCGCCTGACCAGCACGCTGGATAACGAAAGGTTGTTTACCGCTGACGTCGCGCACGAACTGCGAACGCCACTGGCGGGGGTGCGTTTGCATCTGGAACTGCTGGCGAAAACGCATCACATTGATGTAGCACCGTTAGTGGCACGGCTTGATCAGATGATGGAGAGCGTCTCCCAGCTGCTGCAACTGGCGCGTGCCGGACAGTCATTTTCTTCCGGTAATTATCAACATGTAAAACTGCTGGAAGATGTCATTCTCCCCTCGTATGACGAACTCAGTACCATGCTCGACCAGCGACAGCAAACCCTGCTATTGCCAGAGAGCGCCGCCGACATCACCGTTCAGGGTGATGCAACCCTGCTGCGGATGTTATTGCGAAACCTGGTAGAAAACGCCCATCGTTACAGCCCGCAAGGCAGCAACATTATGATTAAGCTGCAAGAAGATGGCGGAGCGGTCATGGCAGTTGAAGATGAAGGACCAGGTATTGATGAGAGTAAATGCGGGGAGTTGAGTAAAGCGTTTGTACGTATGGACAGCCGTTATGGCGGGATTGGTCTGGGGTTAAGTATTGTCAGCCGCATTACACAGTTGCATCACGGGCAGTTTTTCCTGCAAAACCGGCAAGAGACTTCCGGCACGCGGGCCTGGGTACGGCTGAAGAAAGATCAGAACGTGGCAAACCAGATATAAAGAAAGCTGCTGACCACCAGCACGCTGAACACGGTAGTTAAACTTTCATAAACACGGTTTTTCATTGCACTCTCCTCCGTTAACCTGGAGGAGAGTATGCGCGTCAGAGATTAAGTGAACCTTAAGAGTTCAATTGGCCTGATAAGACAGCGTCACATCAGGCCATCCGTTTCAGCTTATTCATCAATTCGCGGATGTTGCTGCACCAGGCGGGTACGTTTCGCCTGCAAATCGGCAATCTCGTGGTCAATATTATCGATTTTCTGCTCGATATTATCGTAATGCTCGACGAGAATTTCCTTCGCTTCCTGTATATCTGACGCCGCCGGTGTCGCACCTTTCAACGGACGATTTGCCGTCTCTTTCATGGTTACGCCGGTGATTAAACCAATCACCGCCACTACCATCAGGTAATAGGCAGGCATCATCAGATTCTGCGAGCTTTCGACCAGCCAGGCCGCCAGTGTTGGCGTCAGACCGGCAACCAGCACCGAAATATTAAATGCCGCCGCCAGCGCGCTGTAACGGATATGCGTCGGGAACATCGCTGGCAAGGTAGAAGCCATAACGCCCGTAAAGCAGTTAAGGATCACCGCCAGCATCAGTAACCCGGCAAAAATCAGGCCGATGACGTTACTGTTAATCAGAATAAACGCCGGGATCGCCAACACAAACAGGGCAACACTACCAAGTAGCACAAACGGACGACGGCCAAAACGGTCACTCAGCAAGCCCATCACCGGCTGGACAAACAGCATACCGATCATAATGGCGATAATAATCAGCACCCCGTGGTCTTCGGAGTAATGCAGGTTATGCGACAAATAACTCGGCATATAGGTCAGCAACATGTAGTAAGTCACGTTGGTGGCAATTACCAGACCAATACATGTCAACAGGCTGCGCCAGTGTTTGGTGGCAATCTCTTTAAACGAGACTTTCGGGCCATCCTGCAAACCTTCGCGGTCGCCCTGTTCCAGTTTATCGACATGCTGCTGGAACGCCGGAGTTTCTTCCAGCGCATGGCGCAGGTAAAGCCCGATAATCCCTAACGGCAGAGCAATAAAGAACGGAATACGCCAGCCCCAGTCGAGGAAGTTCGCTTCGCCGACAATGGTCGAAATTAACACCACTACGCCAGCACCCAGCACAAACCCGGCAATAGAACCGAAGTCCAGCCAGCTGCCCATAAAGCCACGTTTACGGTCAGGTGAGTATTCCGCAACAAATATCGACGCCCCGGTATATTCACCGCCGACCGAGAAACCTTGTGCCATCTTACAGATCAACAGCAGAATCGGTGCCCAAATACCAATCGTGTCGTAGGACGGTATTAAGCCAATACAGAACGTACTGATCGACATAATCACAATAGTGATAGCGAGGATCTTCTGGCGACCATATTTATCGCCCAACATACCAAAGAAGAGCCCGCCAAGCGGTCGAATCAGAAAGGGAACGGAGAACGTGGCAAGTGCAGCAACCATCTGCACGCTGGGGTCAGCCCCCGGGAAAAAAACTTTACCTAATGCGTAAGCAACAAAACCATAAACACCAAAATCAAACCATTCCATTGCATTACCCAGTGATGCTGCGGTAATGGCTTTACGCAGTTTACCGTCATCAATAATGGTGACATCACGAAGGGTAATCGGTTTTACTTTTTTCCTTTTCAGCATAGCTTTCCTCGCAGAGTTGGCCCATTTCCGCAAACGCCAGAAAAATCAGCGCGACGGCCGCAAAAGGGGAGCGGGAATTGCAGGATGCAATCTCTGTAACAAGCGTAGCGGGTTTGCTTACACCCTCCGGTTAAGGAATGTACAATCAAACCAGTTGACGCCTGAATTGGGCAGTTAATGACCTTTTTACCCTACCAGTGTTTAAATTTGTGATCAACTTCACACATGGATTTCGTTTAGGACTCATTGATGTAACTGATTATTTACGCCAAATTTACAGAGAAGATTTCCTCGACCATTGCCCCCGCCAGACGCTGCGCTGAACAGAGTCGTGGCATCCCCAGCGCGACAGTTTGCCAGCGTTGGGTCACTGACCAGCAAACGGGTTGTTTATCTGCCGTGGTCCACTTTCCCAGCCAACTTAAAAAATCAGCATGATCCCCGCCCGTCGGAACGGTCGAAGAGGCAAACCACTGATGGTAATAGTGACGCGTGGTCGGGGCCGCATTGATACTCTCTGCCAGATGTTGTGTCGCTTTCACGCGCAAATCACCCAGCAACAACGCCACCGCTTGCGGGCTTCCCAGACGACAGGCATCGCCAAATGCCCCCCAACGCAACTCTTCGAGAACGATAAAACAGCGCCCAGGCAACGACCAGGCGTTATACGCCCCAGCACGCCAGCGGGTAAAAATTTGCTCGCTCTGATCACCTGCCTGCACCAGTAGGCCTCGTTGCGTTAACGCCTTTTCCTTCCAGCGGCAACGGGCTGAAAACCACTCATACAAGGCGGCAATTTGCTGGGGGAGCTCCGGGAAAGCAGAGTGCTGGCGGTGATCCATTTTTTGCAGCAGCGCCAGATGCTGCGCGATCTGCGTCAGCGCCAGATGACCGGGATCCAGCATCGACGCCAGTTTTTCCACCATTGTCAGTCGCAGGCTAAGCGGCGCATTTAACATGCCGCCGTTCGTCCATGTCTGAAGCTGCACGCGCGCAAGAAGTTCCTGCATCAGTCGTTCACGAAACTGCTGCTGATGGGCTTGTGGAAGGCGGGCATCATCGCCCTGCGCCAGATCCACTAAAAAGCGGGGATAAACCGACTCCAGCACGCGACCGGGGCCGTCAAGTAACGTCTTGGTCAATATCGTTCTGCCGTGAAAAGTGTTTGAATATCATCGCGTAACAGCTGGGCGTCGGTGTAAATCCAGCCGTGAGTCATCACAGTCTGCTGCAATTGCTGCTGCATCAGCCTGACCACCGATTCATTTTGTTGACGCAGAGCCAGACTTTCGCGTAAACGCGTCTGTAATTCCGTCAAACATGAAGCGAACTCAGCGAAAAAAGTATTCATGCCTGCCGTAACAGATTCATCGACCTGCTCTGCCAGAACTTTAGCCATTTGTTGGCAATAAAGATCGACTTCTGCGCTTAAAGCTCGTTGCAACACACTGTAATCAACCGTTTCTGTCGGGGATTTCTCATTTCCCCGTCCCCAGTCGGGCTGATTCAACCAGCGCGAAAAAGTCTCACGCACAACGCCTAAACGCGTGCTCTGCTCGTCCGTTGCATCCTGGCGCGAAATGACTTCACTGAACAGCTGGCGAGTGTTGAAGTGGGGAACTACGCCGTGAAAAACAGGAAAATGAAACCCAGGACGAAACCCTGACTCGCTCAATTCCATTTTGACTTGTTGCTCAATGGGCCGAATAACATCGGTTAACACCCGGCAAAGGGTGGATTCAAGCTCGGCAAAACGCAGCGTAAAGTCGCGACTGATGGTGTTCTGCGCCGTCTGTAACAGTGTCTCACAGCAGGTACGAATCTCGCTTAACGGCTCCGAATCATCCTGAAACAAGGCGGCTAACTGCGCATTCAGCGCATCTTGCTGTTGACGCAGAAAGTGGTTGGCGGAGGTCAGGGCCAGCTCGATTTCATGTTTAACCTCGCCGCTCACCTGCGCCTGATTGAGTTGCAATAGCTGCAAACTTTCTTCGACCTGATGGATATTTTGCCGCAATTGTTCACAAGCGACGTTTAACCCGTGCGCACGAAAATCCAGGTATCCCCGCGCCTGCTGCGCGTAATTCAACAGTTTATGCGCAGCAGATCGCAGAGCATACAACGAGGCGTTAGCGTAAGCGGCATGAAGCAACGCCTGAATTGGCTGGGCGAACAGCGAATCTTCCCACAACTGATCGGCAGCATGACGAATATGTTCGAGGTCCGCCAGATCGTCATGACGCCAGCGCCTGCCGAGCGCAGCATGGGCAAAATCTTCCACCCAGCGTTGTTGCTCTGGCGCTGGTAACTTACCGTTGTTGGCTAACTCATGGCGCGCTCGATTCGCCAGGTAGCCCCACATCGACGACACCGGAAATATCTGCTGTGGCGTAATACAGCCTTTCATCAGCGTCCCGGAAATCAGTGCCCGCACCTGGTCGGCGTCGTCACTGTTACGATCCTGTTGATCGAACTTATTGACCAGCACATACAGCGGCACCGATTGCCCCACCGCCAAAATCGCCTCACGGACCTCTTCATCGGAGATCGATTTCAGTTGCGTATAATCCAGCACCGCCAGTACCGCCGAGGCGCGTGCCAGCTGCTGGTTAAGCATTTTTTGCAGATGCGGTTGCCCGGCTTCATTTGGCCCGGGGGTATCCAGTAACGTCAACTGACCGGGATAACTCTCCAGCCCCGCCAGATGGACAAACTCCACTTCAATCACGGGAATATGCTCAATGGCGGCGTAAGCAGAAAAAGGAAAATCGACGTCCAGCGCCTTCGCCAGTCGCACTAAATCATTCAAACTTTTCAGACAATGAAAAATAGGCTGGGCACCCAGATAATATTTTTCGAAAGCGACGCCATTTTCGATCCGCTGCATAAGCGCACGCATATCTTTATCTATTTCCAGCACATCGGTCAGATGCTTAATATCGCAATCACGCAGGCGCTGTTGTAATTGTTGAATTAAACAATCGATTGGCGCGACATGTGAAAAATGCAGTACCGGTTCCTTTTGCCCGGGCGTATGGCGAATAAGCGTCGGCAGCGCAGTCATTGGGCGATTACGATTAGGCAGAACCTCCGTACCAACAATGGCATTAATGGTGGTTGATTTCCCTGCTTTCATGGTACCGACAATTGCCAGCACCATTTCCAGTCGGGAAATTTTACGCAACTCATTATTCAGCATCGCGTGACGTTCGGCGATATTAGGCTGACTCCAGGGTAAAGCCAGTTGTGGCGCGTCGTCTCCGGGTACAGAGAGAGGCATTTTTTCCAGTAACTGCAACTGTTGGCGAGAAAGCTGTAACAGGCGTTCAGCCTCCTGACTTAACTCATACAGGGTCTGTGTGTACATAGAAAATTCTTCCTTAAAGCAAATTTTGTTACTTTTATTTAGCCAGATTGTTTTTGAGTTCTGTTTTCGGCTTTTATAATTACTGCAAGAAATAATTTTATATTTAGTGTGTTGTTTTTTATCAGAATAAATAACGTCTTCTGATACGTTTAAAACGTCAGAAAGATAAAAATATCATGTGAATAAAAAAAAGAACAAGTAGAGCATTAACATTATCTTAAATAATAAATAGAGGCAAAAAGATTATTTTCTTTTTGCGTTTCCTTTCAAATGAAAACGATCGTCGTCTAAAATCAGCAGTACCCCCGACAAACTCAGGGATTTTGTGTATAATTGCGGCCTTTTTCGGCAATCTGCCGTTTTTTGGCGCTTTTGCCCTGCTGACTTTTGAGGAAATCCACATGTCATTACCACACTGCCCAAAATGCAACTCCGAATACACTTACGAAGATAACGGCATGTACATCTGCCCGGAATGTGCCTACGAATGGAACGACGCAGAACCTGCACAGGAAAGCGACGAGCTGATCGTTAAAGATGCTAACGGCAATCTGCTGGCTGACGGCGACAGCGTTACCATCATTAAAGATCTGAAGGTGAAAGGTAGCTCTTCGATGCTGAAAATTGGCACCAAAGTGAAAAACATCCGCCTGGTTGAAGGCGACCATAACATCGATTGCAAAATCGACGGTTTTGGTCCGATGAAACTGAAATCTGAGTTTGTGAAAAAGAACTGATTGTATTGTGATCGGTAAGCCGGATAAGGCGCTCGCGCCGCATCCGGCAACGATGCCGACTGCCTGATGCGACGCTGACCGCGTCTTATCAGGCTTCCCTCTCATCTGTATAAATTTCGAACTACACTTAACTGGCTTCTCTTAACTGAGGTCACCATCATGCCGTTAAGTCCCTACCTCTCTTTTGCCGGTAACTGTGCCGACGCAATTGCTTATTATCAACGTACGTTGGGCGCTGAACTGCTCTATAAAATCAGCTTCGGCGAAATGCCAAAATCAGCGCAGGACAGCGCCGAGAACTGCCCTTCCGGAATGCAATTTCCCGATACCGCCATCGCTCATGCCAACGTGCGCATTGCCGGAAGCGACATCATGATGAGCGATGCCATGCCGTCAGGAAAAGCCAGCTACTCCGGCTTTACGCTGGTGCTCGATTCGCAACAGGTCGAAGAAGGAAAACGCTGGTTTGACAATCTTGCCGCTAACGGAAAAATCGAAATGGCCTGGCAGGAAACTTTCTGGGCGCATGGCTTTGGCAAAGTCACCGATAAATTTGGCGTACCGTGGATGATTAATGTCGTCAAACAACAACCAACGCAATAATCCGCCGGGAGGCCCGCCCTCCCGCACTGTCATCGAATTCCCGTTAACTCTTCATCTGTTAGTCACTTTTAATTAACCAAATCGTCACAATAATCCGCCACGATGGAGCCACTTTTTTAGGGAGGCTGCATCATGCAAACGATTATCCGTGTCGAGAAGCTCGCCAAAACCTTCAATCAGCATCAGGCGCTGCATGCGGTTGATCTGAACATTCATCACGGTGAAATGGTGGCTCTGCTTGGGCCGTCGGGTTCCGGCAAATCCACCCTTTTACGTCACTTAAGCGGTTTGATTACCGGCGATAAATCCGCCGGCAGCCATATCGAGCTGCTGGGCCGCACAGTCCAGCGCGAAGGCCGTCTGGCGCGCGATATCCGCAAAAGCCGCGCCAACACCGGCTACATCTTCCAACAATTCAACCTGGTGAACCGCCTGAGCGTACTGGAGAACGTGCTGATTGGCGCGCTCGGCAGCACGCCGTTCTGGCGCACCTGTTTTAGCTGGTTCACCGGCGAGCAGAAACAGCGCGCGTTACAGGCGCTGACCCGCGTTGGCATGGTGCATTTTGCCCATCAGCGCGTTTCCACCCTCTCCGGCGGACAGCAGCAGCGTGTGGCGATTGCCCGCGCGCTGATGCAGCAGGCGAAGGTGATTCTGGCCGATGAACCCATCGCCTCGCTGGACCCGGAATCCGCCCGCATCGTGATGGACACCCTGCGCGACATCAACCAGAACGACGGCATCACCGTGGTCGTCACGCTACATCAGGTGGATTACGCCCTGCGCTACTGCGAACGCATCGTCGCCCTGCGCCAGGGGCACGTTTTCTACGACGGCAGCAGCCAACAGTTTGATAACGAACGTTTTGACCATCTCTACCGCAGCATTAATCGCATCGAAGAGAACGCGAAAGCTGCCTGACATCCCCATCATTGAGGAAAACGAATGAACGCTAAGATAATTGCCTCGCTGGCCTTCACCAGCATGTTCAGCCTCAGCACCCTGTTAAGCCCGGCACACGCCGAAGAGCAGGAAAAGGCGCTGAATTTCGGCATTATTTCAACGGAATCACAGCAAAACCTGAAACCGCAATGGACGCCATTCTTACAGGATATGGAGAAGAAGCTGGGCGTGAAGGTGAACGCCTTCTTTGCCCCAGACTACGCAGGCATTATCCAGGGAATGCGCTTCAATAAAGTGGATATCGCCTGGTACGGCAACCTGTCGGCAATGGAAGCGGTGGATCGCGCCAACGGCCAGGTCTTCGCCCAGACCGTCGCGGCGGACGGATCGCCGGGTTACTGGAGCGTGTTGATCGTCAACAAAGATAGTCCGATCAACAACCTGAACGATCTGCTGGCGAAGCGGAAAGATCTCACCTTCGGCAATGGCGATCCTAACTCCACCTCTGGCTTCCTCGTCCCCGGCTACTACGTCTTCGCCAAAAACAATATCTCCGCCAGCGACTTCAAGCGCACCGTCAACGCCGGGCATGAAACCAACGCGCTGGCCGTCGCCAACAAGCAGGTGGATGTTGCCACTAACAACACCGAAAACCTCGACAAGCTGAAAACCTCCGCGCCGGAGAAGTTGAAAGAACTGAAAGTGATCTGGAAGTCGCCGCTGATCCCAGGCGATCCGATCGTCTGGCGTAAAAACCTTTCCGAAACCACCAAAGACAAGATCTACGACTTCTTTATGAACTACGGCAAAACGCCGGAAGAAAAAGCGGTGCTGGAACGCCTGGGCTGGGCGCCGTTCCGCGCTTCCAGCGACCTGCAACTGGTGCCGATTCGCCAGCTCGCACTGTTTAAAGAGATGCAGGGCGTAAAAAGCAATAAAGGACTGAATGAGCAGGACAAGCTGGCGAAAACCACCGAGATTCAGGCGCAGCTGGATGACCTGGACCGCCTGAACAACGCGTTAAGCGCGATGAGTTCGGTGAGTAAAGCGGTGCAGTAATGTGCTCGATCGGTCCCCTCTCCCTTGAGGGAGAGGGTTAGGGTGAGGGGGAATGCGCACGCTGATGCCCTCACCCCGGCCCTCTCCCACAGGGAGAGGGAGAAAACATTAAACGGAGCCAAACATGCAAACCATCACCATCGCCCCACCCAAGCGTAGCTGGTTCTCGCTTCTGAGCTGGGCCGTTGTTCTCGCCGTGCTGGTCGTCTCGTGGCAGGGCGCGGAAATGGCCCCGCTTACGCTGATTAAAGACGGCGGCAACATGGCAACCTTCGCTGCCGACTTCTTCCCGCCCGATTTCAGCCAGTGGCAGGATTACCTCACCGAAATGGCCGTCACGCTGCAAATCGCCGTCTGGGGCACCGCGCTGGCAGTGGTTCTCTCCATCCCCTTCGGCCTGATGAGCGCCGAAAACCTGGTGCCGTGGTGGGTTTACCAGCCCGTTCGCCGCCTGATGGACGCCTGCCGCGCCATTAACGAAATGGTCTTCGCCATGCTGTTCGTGGTCGCCGTCGGTCTCGGACCGTTCGCTGGCGTGCTGGCGCTATTTATCCACACCACCGGCGTGCTCTCCAAGCTGCTTTCCGAGGCGGTGGAAGCGATTGAACCCGGCCCGGTGGAAGGCATTCGCGCCACCGGTGCCAAAAAGCTCGAAGAGATCCTCTACGGCGTGCTGCCACAGGTGATGCCGCTGCTGATCTCCTACTCCCTCTATCGCTTCGAATCCAACGTCCGCTCGGCGACCGTCGTCGGCATGGTCGGCGCAGGCGGGATCGGCGTCACCCTGTGGGAAGCGATTCGCGGTTTCCAGTTCCAACAAACCTGCGCCCTGATGGTGCTTATCATCGTCACGGTCAGCCTGCTGGATTTCCTCTCTCAACGGTTGCGTAAGCACTTTATCTGATAAGCGAGGCATTGATATCTATGCACTTGTCTACACATCCGACCAGCTACCCAACACGCTATCAGGAGATAGCCGCAAAACTTGAGCAGGAGCTTCGTCAACACTACCGCTGCGGCGACTATCTTCCCGCCGAGCAGCAACTGGCGGCGCGCTTTGAGGTGAACCGCCACACCCTGCGCCGCGCCATCGACCAACTGGTGGAAAAAGGCTGGGTACAGCGCCGTCAGGGCGTCGGCGTGCTGGTGCTGATGCGCCCGTTCGATTACCCGCTCAACGCCCAGGCGCGTTTTAGCCAGAACCTGCTGGACCAGGGTAGCCATCCCACCAGCGAAAAACTGCTGTCGGTATTGCGCCCCGCGTCCGGTCACGTCGCTGACGCGCTGGGGATTACCGAGGGCGAGAACGTTATCCATTTGCGCACCCTGCGTCGCGTCAACGGCGTCGCGCTCTGTTTAATCGACCACTACTTTGCGGACCTCACCCTTTGGCCGACGCTGCAACGCTTCGACAACGGTTCGCTGCACGATTTTCTGCGCGAGCAAACCGGAATTGCGCTGCGCCGCAGCCAGACGCGGATCAGCGCCCGTCGCGCCCAGGCCAAAGAGTGCCAGCGTCTTGAAATTCCGAATATGTCGCCGCTGCTGTGCGTGCGCACCCTTAACCACCGTGACGGTGAAAGCAGCCCGGCGGAGTACTCCGTCAGCCTGACGCGCGCCGACATGATTGAATTCACTATGGAGCACTGAATGCACGCAGATACCGCGACCCGCCAGCACTGGATGTCCGTACTGGCGCACAGCCAACCGGCTGAACTGGCAGCCCGCCTGAAAGCACTGAACATCACCGCCGACTATGAGGTTATCCGCGCCGCCGAAACCGGCCTGGTGCAGATTCAGGCGCGGATGGGCGGCACCGGCGAACGCTTTTTTGCCGGCGACGCCACGCTCACCCGCGCCGCCGTACGCCTGACTGACGGCACGCTCGGCTACAGCTGGGTGCTGGGGCGCGACAAACAGCACGCCGAACGCTGCGCGCTGATTGACGCGCTGATGCAGCAATCTCGCTATTTTCAAAACTTATCAGAAACCCTTATTGCCCCGCTGGACGCTGACCGTATGGCACGCATTGCCGCACGCCAGGCCGAAGTGAACGCCAGCCGGGTCGACTTCTTTACGATGGTTCGCGGAGACAACGCATGACCCTGGAAACCGCTTTTATGCTTCCCGTGCAGGATGCCCAGCACAGTTTTCGTCGCCTGTTAAAGGCCATGAGCGAGCCGGGCGTGATTGTCGCCCTGCATCAGCTCAAGCGCGGCTGGCAGCCGCTGAATATCGCCACCACCAGCGTGCTGCTGACGCTGGCCGATAACGACACGCCGGTGTGGCTTGCCGCGCCATTGAGTAACGATATCGTCAGCCAGAGCCTGCGTTTTCATACCAACGCGCCGCTGGTCAGCCAGCCGGAACAGGCGACCTTCGCGGTGACGGATGAGGCGATTTCCAGCGAACAGCTTAACGCCCTTTCCACCGGCACCGCCGTTGCGCCGGAAGCGGGTGCAACGCTGATTTTACAGGTCGCCAGCCTGAGCGGCGGGCGCATGTTACGTCTCACCGGCGCGGGCATTGCCGAAGAACGAATGATCGCTCCGCAGCTGCCGGAGTGCATTCTGCACGAACTCACCGAGCGCCCGCACCCGTTCCCGCTCGGCATCGACCTGATCCTGACCTGCGGCGAGCGCCTGCTGGCTATTCCGCGAACCACTCATGTGGAGGTGTGCTGATGTACGTTGCCGTGAAAGGGGGCGAGAAGGCGATCGACGCCGCTCACGCCCTGCAAGAGAGCCGACGCCGGGGCGATACCGATTTGCCTGAACTGAGCGTCGCCCAGATTGAACAGCAGCTTAATCTTGCGGTGGATCGCGTGATGACCGAAGGCGGCATTGCCGACCGCGAACTGGCGGCGCTGGCGCTGAAACAGGCCAGCGGCGATAACGTCGAAGCAATTTTCCTGCTGCGCGCCTACCGCACCACGCTGGCGAAGCTCGCGGTAAGCGAGCCGCTCGACACCACAGAGATGCGTCTCGAACGGCGTATTTCGGCGGTTTATAAAGACATTCCCGGCGGCCAGCTGCTTGGCCCAACCTACGACTACACCCATCGCCTGCTCGATTTCACCCTGCTGGCAAACGGTGAAGCGCCGACGCTGACCACCGCCGACAGCGAACAACAGCCGTCGCCGCACGTTTTCAGCCTGCTGGCGCGTCAGGGGCTGGTGAAGTTTGAAGAAGATAGCGGCGCACAGCCGGATGACATCACCCGCACGCCGCCGGTTTACCCCTGCTCACGCTCCTCCCGCCTGCAACAATTAATGCGCGGGGACGAAGGCTATTTGCTGGCGCTGGCCTACTCCACCCAGCGTGGTTACGGGCGCAATCACCCGTTCGCGGGCGAGATCCGCAGTGGTTACATCGACGTGTCGATTGTGCCGGAAGAGCTGGGATTTGCGGTAAACGTCGGCGAACTACTGATGACCGAGTGTGAAATGGTCAACGGTTTTATCGACCCGCCGGATGAGCCGCCGCACTTCACGCGCGGCTACGGGCTGGTATTCGGCATGAGCGAGCGCAAAGCGATGGCAATGGCGCTGGTCGATCGTGCGTTGCAGGCTCCGGAATACGGCGAGCACGCGACAGGCCCGGCGCAGGATGAAGAGTTTGTGCTGGCACATGCCGACAACGTCGAAGCCGCAGGCTTTGTCTCGCACCTCAAACTCCCCCACTACGTCGATTTCCAGGCCGAACTGGAGCTACTCAAACGTCTGCAACAGGAGAAGAACCATGGCTAATCTGAGCGGCTACAACTTTGCCTACCTCGACGAGCAGACCAAACGCATGATCCGCCGCGCTATCTTAAAAGCGGTGGCGATCCCCGGTTATCAGGTGCCGTTTGGCGGGCGCGAGATGCCGATGCCATACGGCTGGGGAACCGGCGGCATACAGCTCACCGCCAGCGTGATTGGCGAAAGCGACGTGCTGAAGGTGATTGACCAGGGTGCGGATGACACCACCAACGCCGTGTCGATTCGCAACTTCTTTAAGCGCGTGACCGGGGTAAACACCACTGAACGTACGGACGATGCGACGCTTATCCAGACGCGTCACCGCATCCCCGAAACGCCGCTGACCGAAGATCAGATCATTATCTTCCAGGTGCCAATCCCGGAACCGCTGCGCTTTATCGAGCCGCGCGAAACGGAAACCCGCACCATGCACGCGCTGGAAGAGTACGGCGTGATGCAGGTGAAACTGTATGAAGATATCGCCCGCTTCGGTCATATCGCCACTACCTACGCCTATCCGGTGAAGGTGAACGGGCGCTACGTAATGGACCCGTCGCCGATCCCGAAATTCGATAACCCAAAAATGGACATGATGCCCGCCCTGCAACTGTTCGGCGCGGGGCGCGAGAAGCGCATCTATGCGGTGCCGCCGTTTACCCGCGTGGAAAGTCTCGATTTCGACGATCACCCGTTCACCGTTCAGCAGTGGGATGAGCCATGCGCCATCTGCGGATCGACCCACAGCTATCTTGATGAAGTGGTGCTGGATGACGCCGGAAACCGCATGTTTGTCTGCTCCGATACCGATTATTGCCGCCAACAGAGCGAGGCGAAAAGCCAATGAATCAACCGTTACTTTCGGTCAATAACCTGACCCACCTTTACGCGCCGGGCAAAGGCTTTAGCGATGTCTCTTTTGATTTATGGCCGGGGGAAGTGCTGGGCATTGTCGGGGAGTCCGGCTCCGGGAAGACCACGCTGCTGAAATCAATCTCCGCGCGCCTGACGCCGCAGCAGGGGGAGATTCACTATGAGAGCCGTTCGCTGTACGCAATGAGCGAGGCCGACCGCCGTCGCCTGCTGCGCACCGAATGGGGCGTAGTGCATCAGCATCCGCTCGACGGCCTGCGCCGCCAGGTGTCGGCAGGCGGCAATATCGGCGAGCGGCTGATGGCGACCGGGGCACGTCATTACGGCGATATTCGTGCCACCGCGCAGAAGTGGCTGGAAGAGGTGGAAATTCCCGCCAACCGGATCGACGACCTGCCGACCACCTTTTCCGGCGGCATGCAGCAACGTTTGCAGATTGCCCGCAACCTGGTGACGCATCCGAAGCTGGTGTTTATGGATGAACCGACCGGCGGGCTGGATGTGTCGGTGCAGGCCCGCCTGCTCGACCTGCTGCGCGGCCTGGTGGTGGAGCTGAACCTGGCGGTGGTGATTGTCACCCATGATTTAGGCGTTGCCCGCCTGCTGGCGGACCGTTTGCTGGTGATGAAGCAGGGGCAAGTGGTGGAGAGTGGGTTAACCGACCGCGTGCTCGACGACCCGCATCATCCGTATACACAGCTGCTGGTGTCATCGGTTTTGCAGAATTGAGCCGGTGCCGGATGCGGCGTAAACGCCTTATCCGGCCTACAAATGCGCTCCCCGTAGGTCGGATAAGACGCGTCAGCGTCGCATCCGACACCCGAACCACGAGGCGAAAAATGATTAACGTACAAAACGTCAGTAAAACCTTCATCCTGCACCAGCAAAACGGCGTGCGCCTGCCCGTCCTCAACCGCGCCTCGCTCACCGTCAACGCGGGCGAATGCGTGGTGCTCCACGGTCACTCCGGCAGCGGCAAATCAACCCTGCTGCGCTCGCTGTACGCCAACTATCTGCCCGATGAAGGTCAAATCCAGATCAAACACGGTGACGAGTGGGTAGACCTGGTCACCGCGCCAGCCCGCAAAGTGGTGGAGATCCGCAAAACCACCGTCGGCTGGGTGAGCCAGTTTCTGCGCGTCATCCCGCGTATTTCAGCACTGGAAGTGGTGATGCAGCCGCTGCTCGATACCGGCGTTCCGCGTGAAGCCTGCGCCGCTAAAGCCGCGCGTCTGCTCACCCGCCTGAACGTGCCGGAACGCCTGTGGCACCTGGCGCCATCAACCTTTTCCGGTGGCGAACAGCAGCGCGTCAACATCGCCCGCGGCTTTATCGTCGACTACCCCATTCTGCTGCTCGACGAACCTACCGCCTCGCTGGACGCCAAAAACAGCGCCGCCGTAGTCGAGCTGATTCGCGAAGCCAAAACCCGTGGCGCGGCCATCGTCGGCATCTTCCATGACGAAGCCGTACGTAATGACGTCGCCGACCGCTTGCACCCAATGGGAGCCTCTGCATGATTATCAATAACGTCAAACTGGTGCTGGAAAACGAAGTGGTACACGGTTCGCTGGAGGTGCAGGATGGCGAAATCCGCGCCTTTGCCGAAAGCCAGAGCCGCCTGCCAGAAGCGATGGACGGCGAAGGTGGCTGGCTACTACCCGGCCTGATTGAGCTGCATACCGACAACCTCGATAAATTCTTCACCCCGCGCCCGAAAGTCGACTGGCCCGCCCATTCGGCGATGAGCAGCCACGACGCGCTGATGGTGGCAAGCGGCATCACCACCGTGCTGGACGCGGTGGCGATTGGCGACGTGCGCGACGGCGGCGATCGGCTGGAGAATCTGGAGAAGATGATCAACACCATCGAAGAGACGCAGAAACGCGGCGTCAACCGCGCCGAGCACCGTCTGCACCTGCGCTGCGAGCTGCCGCATCACACCACACTGCCGCTGTTTGAAAAACTGGTTCAGCGCGAACCGGTGACGCTGGTGTCGCTGATGGACCACTCACCGGGCCAGCGCCAGTTCGCTAACCGCGAGAAGTATCGCGAATATTATCAGGGCAAATACTCCCTCACCGATGCGCAGATGCAGCAGTACGAAGAAGAGCAATTGGCGCTCGCCGCACGCTGGTCGCAGCCGAATCGCGAATCCATCGCCGCCCTGTGCCGCGCGCGACAAATTGCGCTCGCCAGCCACGATGACGCCACGCACGCCCACGTTGCCGAATCCCACCAACTTGGCAGCGTGATCGCCGAATTTCCCACCACGTTCGAAGCGGCGGAAGCCTCGCGTAAGCATGGCATGAACGTGCTGATGGGTGCGCCAAATATCGTGCGTGGCGGCTCGCACTCCGGCAATGTGGCGGCCAGTGAACTGGCGCAGCTTGGTCTGCTGGATATCCTCTCTTCCGACTACTACCCAGCCAGCCTGCTGGATGCGGCGTTCCGCGTCGCCGATGACGAGAGCAACCGCTTTACGCTACCGCAGGCGGTGAGGCTGGTGACCAAAAATCCGGCGCAGGCGCTGAATCTTCAGGATCGCGGGGTGATTGGCGAGGGTAAACGCGCTGACCTGGTGCTGGCGCATCGCCAGGGCAATCACATTCATATCGACCACGTCTGGCGTCAGGGTAAAAGGGTGTTCTGATGATGGGAAAACTGATTTGGTTAATGGGGCCGTCCGGCTCCGGGAAAGACAGCCTGCTGGCGGAACTCCGCCTGCGGGAACAAACGCAGTTACTGGTGGCGCATCGCTACATCACGCGCGACGCCAGCGCCGGAAGTGAAAACCATATCGCCCTGAGTGAGCGGGAGTTTTTTACCCGCGCGGGGCAAAACCTGCTGGCCTTAAGCTGGCACGCTAACGGTCTGTATTATGGCGTCGGCATCGAGATTGACCTCTGGCTGCACGCTGGATTCGACGTAGTCGTCAACGGTTCACGCGCGCATTTGCCGCAGGCACGGGCGCGCTATCAATCGGCGCTGCTGCCCGTCTGTTTACAGGTTTCGCCGGAGATCCTGCGCCAGCGCCTGGAAAACCGTGGCCGTGAAAACGCCAGTGAAATTAACGCCCGCCTGGCGCGCGCCGCCCGCTATACTCCACAGGATTGCCATACGCTCAACAATGACGGCAGCCTGCGCCAGTCGGTCGACACGCTGCTGACGCTGATCCATCAGAAGGAGAAACACCATGCCTGCTTGTGAGCTTCGCCCGGCCACGCAGTACGATACCGACGCGGTTTACGCGCTGATTTGTGAGCTAAAACAGGCGGAGTTTGACCACCATGCGTTTCGCGTGGGCTTTAACGCCAACCTGCGCGACCCAAACATGCGCTACCATCTGGCGCTGCTGGATGGCGAAGTTGTCGGCATGATCGGCCTGCATTTGCAGTTTCATCTGCATCATGTCAACTGGATCGGCGAAATTCAGGAACTGGTGGTGATGCCGCAGGCGCGCGGTCTGAACGTCGGCAGTAAATTACTGGCATGGGCAGAAGAAGAAGCCCGCCAGGCCGGGGCCGAAATGACCGAGCTTTCCACCAACGTGAAGCGCCACGACGCACACCGTTTTTACCTGCGTGAAGGCTACGAGCAGAGCCACTTCCGCTTCACCAAGGCGCTGTAACATGAGCCTGACCCTCACGCTCACCGGCACTGGCGGCGCACAGGGCGTTCCGGCATGGGGCTGCGAGTGCGCGGCCTGCGCCAGAGCGCGGCGCTCGCCGCAGTATCGCCGCCAGCCATGCAGCGGCGTAGTGAAGTTTAACGACGCGATCACCCTGATCGACGCCGGGCGGCACGATCTCACCGATCGCTGGTCGCCTGGATCGTTCCAGCAGTTTTTGCTGACGCACTACCATATGGATCACGTCCAAGGGCTATTTCCGCTACGCTGGGGCGTGGGCGATGTGATCCCGGTCTACGGCCCGCCGGATGAACAGGGCTGCGACGATCTGTTTAAACATCCGGGCCTGCTTGATTTCAGCCACACAGTGGAACCGTTTGTGGTGTTTGATTTGCAGGGGTTGCAGGTCACGCCGCTGCCGCTTAACCACTCAAAACTGACCTTCGGTTATCTGCTGGAAACGGCACATAGCCGGGTGGCGTGGCTGTCTGACACCGCTGGCCTGCCGGAAAAAACGCTGAAATTTTTACTCAATAATCATCCGCAGGTGATGGTGATTGATTGCAGTCACCCGCCGCGCGCGGATGCACCGCGTAATCACTGTGATTTAAATACCGTGCTTGCGCTGAATCAGGTTATCCGCTCGCCACAGGTGATTCTGACCCATATCAGCCACCAGTTTGATGCGTGGCTGATGGAAAACGCACTACCGTCAGGGTTTGAGGTGGGGTTTGATGGGATGGAGATTGGGGTGGCGTGATGAGAGGGAATGTGCGCGCTGGCCCCCTCACCCTAACCCTCTCCCCAGAGGGGCGAGGGGACCGATTGTGCTCAATATTGAATATTGCGCTCGTTTTCTCCCTCTCCCCATTGGGGTGAGGGGCGATGCCTGCTCCATACCCAACCTCATCGCCCATACTCATCTTCCATTCTCCGCTCTTCATCCTCCAGTTGCCGACGCTCCAGATCAAGCTGGCGCTGGCGATCGTCCAGCTGCCTGCGGCGATCTTCAAACTGGCGGCGGCGGTCGTCATATTGTCTGCGCCGATCGTCGCTCACTTCACGCTGCCAGCCGTCGTCGCGCGAATCTTCATAGTCTCGCCCACGGTCAGGGTTATAAGCGTCATTAATCGCCTGCTGAATATTACCAATAGTATCGTCGATAATATCAGCCTGGGCCGGAACGGTGGACAGCGTGAGCAGGGTGAATAAAAGAAATAGCGGAAAGCGTTTCATTAGCCAACCTCAAAAAGAAACTCTATCCACATTAGTCATTACTCATCCATGCAAGTAGTGGATGAATCTCAATTTCTCCGCTGCTCTATTGCCGTAATCGCCTCCACGCGTTGTTGATGACGACCGCCTTCGTACTGTGCGCCCAGCCACGCATCCACAATCATTTTTGCCAGTTCGAGGCCAACCACTCGTGAACCAAAAGCCAGTGCAACTTCACTGGCATAATGCGGATAATCAGTGCGCTCTGACGACCTGGTGTCTTTATCAATCACCTCACTCATTGACCATGAATAAAAGGCTGGCACAGCAACGCAGAATCCTGCGGTGCCAGCGACATGACCGCCCATTGCTCCGGTACGTTTTTTAAAAAGAAACACCGGTTGCATTGATAAATTGTGCTCAGTATTTGCCGAAGTACAATATATATAATAAATATATAAAACACCTCATATTATTTACAGAGATAATAAATTCGCGTAATTTTCCCCCTTCAGCACAAATGCCTAATAAAATGGATCGTTCCGCTCACACTTCCACTTATTAAAGTCGAAAATTCCCAATTATGATAACCCCAGCTTTAAATGACGTATTTTGCATGGATTACATATTTACGACATAAATGATAAATGGAGATTTATATGAATAACTCTCGGTTATTCCGTTTGAGCAGGATTGTTATTGCGTTAACTGCTGCCAGCGGCATGATGGTAAATACCGCTTACGCAACAGATGAAGCGAAAGCCGCCACTCAATATACCCAACAGGTTAATCAGAATTACGCCAAATCATTACCGTTTAGCGATCGTCAGGATTTTGACGACGCTCAGCGTGGATTTATCGCTCCGCTGCTGGATGAAGGTATTCTGCGCGATGCTAATGGCAAACCATATTATCGCGGGGAAGATTATAAATTTGATATCAATGCGCCCGCGCCCGAAACCGTTAACCCTAGCCTGTGGCGTCAGTCGCAGTTAAACGGTATTTCCGGCCTGTTTAAAGTCACCGACAGAATGTACCAGGTTCGCGGTCAGGATATCTCCAACATCACCTTTATCGAAGGTGATACCGGGATTATTGTCATCGACCCGCTGGTGACGCCACCGAGCGCAAAAGCCGCCCTTGACCTTTACTTCCAAAATCGCCCGCAAAAACCGATTGTTGCGGTTATTTATACCCACAGCCATACCGACCACTATGGCGGCGTGAAAGGCATTATCTCTGAAGCCGATGTGAAATCCGGTAAAGTGCAGGTTATCGCCCCTGCTGGCTTTATGGACGAAGCCATCAGCGAAAACGTACTGGCGGGTAATATTATGAGCCGCCGTGCACTTTACTCCTACGGCCTGCTGCTGGCGCATAACCCTCAGGGTAACATCGGCAATGGTCTTGGCGTAACGCTGGCATCAGGCTACCCGAGCATCATCGCACCGAACAAAACCATCACCAAAACCGGTGAGAAGATGATTATCGACGGCCTGGAGTTTGACTTCCTGATGACCCCAGGTAGCGAAGCACCAGCCGAAATGCACTTCTATATTCCGGCCCTGAAAGCGCTGTGTACCGCCGAGAACGCCACGCATACCCTGCACAACTTCTACACTCTGCGCGGCGCGAAAACCCGCGACACCAGCAAGTGGACCGAGTATCTGAACGAAACGCTGGATATGTGGGGTAACGACGCGGAAGTCCTGTTTATGCCGCACACCTGGCCGGTCTGGGGCAATAAGCATATCAATGATTATATTGGTAAATATCGCGATACTATCAAGTACATTCACGACCAGACCCTGCACCTGGCGAACCAGGGCTACACCATGAATGAAATCGGCGACATGATTAAACTGCCGCCTGCACTTGCCAATAACTGGGCCAGCCGTGGCTATTACGGTTCTGTCAGCCACAACGCCCGCGCGGTGTATAACTTCTATCTTGGCTATTACGACGGTAACCCGGCTAACCTGCATCCGTATGGTCAGGTGGAGATGGGTAAACGTTACGTGCAGGCGCTGGGCGGTTCCGCACGCGTTATTAACCTGGCGCAAGAAGCGAACAAGCAAGGTGATTACCGCTGGTCGGCAGAACTGCTGAAACAGGTGATTGCCGCCAACCCGGGTGACCAGGTCGCGAAGAATCTGCAAGCGAATAACTTTGAACAGCTGGGCTATCAGGCCGAGTCCGCCACCTGGCGCGGTTTCTACCTGACCGGCGCGAAAGAGCTGCGCGAAGGGGTGCATAAGTTCAGCCACGGCACCACCGGTTCCCCGGACACCATTCGCGGGATGTCGGTCGAAATGCTGTTCGACTTTATGTCCGTTCGCCTCGATAGCGCGAAAGCCGCGGGTAAAAATATCAGCCTGAACTTCAATATGAGCAATGGCGATAACCTCAACCTGACGCTGAACGATAGCGTGCTTAACTACCGTAAAACGCTGCAACCGCAAGCTGACGCCTCTTTCTACATCAGCCGTGAAGATCTGCACGCCGTGCTGACCGGACAAGCCAAAATGGCGGATCTGGTAAAAGCGAAGAAAGCCAAAATTATTGGCAATGGCGCGAAACTGGAAGAAATTATCGCCTGTCTGGATAATTTCGATTTGTGGGTGAATATCGTAACCCCAAATTAATGTCACTCGCTTTTGGGGGCGCTGAAGCCCCCAAAAGCATTTATTTTAAAAATATATACAGCCAATTAATAAATAAAATATATAAGTTATGAATGCGGTGGCTGAATAAAGCTATTTTTATTCATCAAGAAAATAGCCATACTGACGCCTTCAATGGATGTTGATATTCACTACAGATATTGTTCGCAGCAGACAGGATGTATTTAATATGCCAACAGTTCTCTCTCGCATGGCGATGCAACTCAAAAAAACAGCCTGGATAATTCCCGTCTTCATGGTTTCGGGATGCTCATTATCTCCGGCAATCCCGGTGATCGGCGCTTATTATCCCAGCTGGTTTTTCTGCGCCATTGCCAGCCTTATTTTGACGCTCATCACGAGGCGAGTTATTCAGCGGGCAAATATCAATCTGGCATTTGTCGGAATTATTTATACCGCCCTTTTTGCTCTCTACGCCATGCTGTTCTGGCTGGCATTTTTCTAATCTATTTGAGACGCGCTCATGGAAAGTACGCCGAAAAAAGCTCCTCGCAGTAAATTCCCTGCTCTGTTAGTGGTTGCGTTGGCGCTGGTTGCCCTTGTTTTCGTTATCTGGCGCGTAGACAGTGCGCCATCAACTAATGACGCTTACGCGTCAGCAGATACCATTGATGTGGTGCCGGAAGTCAGCGGTCGCATTGTAGAACTGGCGGTCACCGACAACCAGGCAGTCAAACAGGGCGATTTGCTGTTCCGCATTGACCCGCGCCCGTACGAAGCCAATCTGGCGAAAGCTGAAGCCTCCCTCGCGGCGCTGGATAAGCAAATTATGCTCACCCAGCGTAGCGTTGACGCGCAACAGTTTGGTGCCGACTCGGTTAACGCCACGGTAGAAAAAGCCCGTGCCGCCGCGAAACAGGCCACAGATACATTACGCCGCACCGAGCCATTACTGAAAGAAGGTTTTGTCTCAGCGGAAGACGTTGACCGTGCGAGGACCGCGCAGCGCGCTGCAGAAGCCGATCTTAATGCTGTATTGTTGCAGGCGCAGTCAGCCGCCAGCGCCGTCAGCGGCGTGGATGCATTAGTTGCCCAGCGTGCGGCGGTCGAAGCGGATATTGCCCTGACCAAACTGCATCTGGAAATGGCGACCGTTCGCGCGCCGTTTGATGGCCGGGTCATTTCCCTCAAAACCTCCGTCGGGCAGTTTGCATCTACGATGCGCCCTATTTTTACCCTAATCGACACTCGTCACTGGTACGTGATCGCCAACTTCCGCGAAACCGATCTGAAAAATATTCGCTCAGGTACACCCGCAACGATTCGCCTGATGAGTGACAGCGGCAAAACCTTCGAGGGTAAAGTGGATTCGATTGGCTACGGCGTGCTACCGGATGACGGCGGCCTGGTGCTGGGCGGCCTGCCGAAAGTTTCTCGCTCTATTAACTGGGTCCGCGTTGCCCAGCGTTTTCCGGTCAAAATCATGGTCGATAAACCTGACCCGGAAATGTTCCGCATCGGCGCTTCGGCAGTCGCTAATCTTGAGCCGCAATAATGAGCGCGCTCAACTCCCTGCCATTACCGGTGGTCAGGCTGCTGGCGTTCTTTCATGAAGAGTTAAGCGAGCGGCGACCAGGCCGCGTGCCGCAGACCGTGCAACTCTGGGTAGGCTGCCTGCTGGTGATTCTGATCTCGATGACCTTTGAGATCCCTTTCGTGGCGTTATCGCTGGCAGTGCTGTTTTACGGTATTCAGTCGAACGCGTTTTACACCAAATTTGTCGCGATCTTATTTGTGGTCGCCACGATGCTGGAGATCGGCAGCCTGTTTTTGATCTACAAATGGTCATACGGCGAACCGTTGATCCGATTGATCATCGCCGGGCCGATCCTGATGGGCTGTATGTTTTTGATGCGCACCCATCGGCTGGGACTGGTCTTTTTCGCAGTCGCCATTGTCGCCATTTACGGGCAAACCTTCCCCGCCATGCTCGACTATCCGGAAGTGGTCGTGCGCTTAACGCTGTGGTGTATCGTTGTTGGCCTCTATCCAACCTTGCTGATGACGTTAATCGGCGTGCTGTGGTTTCCCAGTCGTGCCATTTCGCAAATGCATCAGGCGCTTAATGATCGGCTTGATGATGCCATTAGCCACCTGACGGACAGCCTCGCACCGCTACCCGAAACGCGGATTGAAAGAGAGGCGCTGGCGCTGCAAAAACTGAATGTCTTTTGTCTCGCGGACGATGCCAACTGGCGAACTCAAAGCGCATGGTGGCAAAGCTGCGTGGCAACGGTAACCTACATTTACTCGACGCTGAATCGCTACGATCCCACCTCTTTTGCTGATTCTCAGGCAATTATTGAATTCCGACAAAAATTAGCTTCAGAAATCAACAAGCTGCAGCATGCCGTTGCTGAAGGTCAGTGCTGGCAAAGCGACTGGCGGATCAGTGAAAGTGAAGCGATGGCGGCACGGGAATGTAACCTGGAGAATATCTGCCAGACGTTGTTACAACTGGGTCAGATGGACCCGAATACGCCGCCAACGCCCGCAGCCAAACCGCCATCAATGGCCGCCGATGCTTTTACCAATCCAGACTATATGCGCTACGCGGTAAAAACGCTGCTCGCCTGTTTGATCTGTTACACCTTTTACAGCGGCGTGGACTGGGAAGGCATTCACACCTGTATGCTGACATGCGTGATCGTCGCTAACCCAAATGTCGGTTCGTCGTACCAGAAGATGGTGCTGCGTTTTGGCGGGGCCTTTTGCGGCGCGATTCTGGCGCTGTTATTCACGCTACTGGTCATGCCCTGGCTGGACAATATTGTCGAATTGCTGTTTGTGCTGGCCCCGATTTTCCTGTTGGGCGCATGGATTGCCACCAGCTCTGAACGCTCTTCTTATATCGGCACACAGATGGTGGTCACCTTCGCGCTCGCCACGCTCGAAAACGTTTTTGGCCCAGTGTACGACCTGGTGGAAATTCGCGATCGCGCCCTGGGTATCATCATTGGTACCGTGGTGTCCGCGGTGATTTACACCTTTGTCTGGCCTGAAAGTGAAGCGCGCACGCTGCCGCAAAAACTGGCTGGCGCGCTGGGTATGTTAAGTAAAGTAATGCGGATCCCACGGCAGCAGGAAGTCACGGCTCTGCGCACTTATCTGCAAATTCGTATCGGTCTGCATGCGGCGTTTAATGCCTGTGAAGAGATGTGCCAACGCGTGGCGCTGGAGCGTCAACTGGACAGCGAAGAACGCGCCTTACTGATTGAACGTTCGCAAACGGTTATTCGTCAGGGCCGCGATATTCTTCACGCCTGGGATGCCACCTGGAACTCGGCGCAGGCGCTGGATAACGCACTACAGCCGGACAGAGCAGCTCAGTTTGCCGACGCCCTGGAGAAATACGCTGCCGGTCTGGCAACCGCACTCAGCCGTTCTCCTCAAATAACGCTTGAAGAGACACCCGCCTCGCAGGCCATCCTGCCCACCTTATTAAAACAGGAGCAACACGTCTGCCAGCTTTTCGCCCGCTTGCCAGACTGGACAGCCCCGGCATTAACGCCCGCCACGGAACAGGCACAAGGAGCCACGCAATGATCAATCGTCAACTTTCACGTCTGCTGTTGTGCAGCATTCTCGGCAGCACGACGCTGATTTCCGGCTGTGCCCTGGTACGTAAGGATTCTGCACCTCATCAACAGCTCAAACCGGAACAAATCAAACTGGCCGACGATATTCATCTTGCCAGCTCCGGCTGGCCGCAGGCGCAGTGGTGGAAACAACTCAATGACCCGCAGCTGGATGCGCTGATCCAACGGACGCTAAGTGGTTCACACACCCTCGCCGAAGCGAAACTGCGGGAAGAAAAAGCGCAGTCCCAGGCCGATTTGTTAGATGCCGGTTCACAATTACAGGTCGCAGCGTTAGGGATGCTCAACCGCCAACGCGTCTCGGCGAACGGCTTTTTAAGCCCTTATGCGATGGATGCGCCCGCACTGGGTATGGACGGGCCGTACTATACGGAAGCCACAGTAGGTTTGTTTGCCGGACTGGATCTTGATTTGTGGGGTGTGCATCGCTCAGCGGTTGCCGCCGCCATTGGCGCGCATAATGCCGCGCTGGCAGAAACCGCAGCAGTAGAGCTATCGCTGACCACGGGCGTAGCGCAGCTTTATTACAGTATGCAGGCCAGCTATCAGATGCTCGATCTGTTAGAACAAACTCGCGATGTGATTGATTACGCGGTGAAAGCGCACCAGAGTAAAGTGGCGCACGGTCTGGAAGCACAAGTGCCTTTCCACGGCGCGCGGGCACAGATTCTGGCGGTCGATAAACAAATTGCTGCCGTCAAAGGGCAAATCACCGAAACGCGAGAATCTCTGCGTGCATTGATTGGCGCGGGGGCCAGCGATATGCCGGAGATCAAACCGGTGGCATTACCACGAGTCCAGACCGGCATTCCGGCGACACTCTCTTATGAGTTGCTCGCCAGACGCCCGGATCTGCAAGCCATGCGCTGGTATGTTCAGGCGTCATTAGATCAGGTGGATTCCGCGCGGGCGCTGTTCTACCCGAGCTTTGATATCAAAGCGTTTTTCGGCCTTGATGCCATCCACCTGGATACCTTATTCAAAAAAACCAGTCGCCAGTTCAACTTCATCCCGGGTCTGAAATTGCCGCTGTTTGACGGTGGACGGTTGAATGCCAATCTCGAAGGCACGCGCGCCGCCAGCAACATGATGATTGAACGTTACAACCAGTCAGTACTGAACGCGGTGCGTGACGTTGCCGTCAACGGCACGCGTCTGCAAACGCTCAACGACGAGCGAGAAATGCAGGCTGAACGCGTGGAAGCAACGCGCTTCACCCAGCGCGCTGCCGAGGCCGCCTATCAGCGCGGCTTAACCAGCCGCTTACAGGCCACTGAAGCCCGGTTGCCAGTACTTGCCGAAGAGATGTCATTACTGATGCTGGACAGCCGCCGGGTGATCCAAAGCATTCAGTTGATGAAATCGCTGGGCGGCGGGTATCAGGCGGCTCCCGTCGTCGAGAAAAAATAAAATGTCTGCCGCGTGATGGCTGTCACGCGGTATTTCGTTTCGTCACGTCAAAACTGACGACAGCCTGTTTTTCGTCAGAGTTTTGAATAAATAGTGCCCGTAATATCAGGGAATGACCCCAAATAAAATGTGGCATAAAAGATGCATACTGTAGTCGAGAGCGCGTATGCGTGATTTGATTAACTGGAGCGAGACCGATGAAAAAAGTCGTCACGGTTTGCCCCTATTGCGCATCAGGTTGCAAAATCAACCTGGTCGTCGATAACGGCAAAATCGTCCGGGCGGAGGCAGCGCAGGGGAAAACCAACCAGGGTACCCTGTGTCTGAAGGGTTATTATGGCTGGGATTTCATTAACGATACCCAGATCCTGACCCCGCGCCTGAAAACCCCCATGATCCGTCGCCAGCGTGGCGGCAAACTCGAACCTGTTTCCTGGGATGAGGCACTGAATTACGTTGCCGAGCGCCTGAGCGCCATCAAAGAGAAGTACGGTCCGGATGCCATCCAGACGACCGGCTCCTCGCGTGGTACGGGTAACGAAACCAACTATGTAATGCAAAAATTTGCGCGCGCCGTTATTGGTACCAATAACGTTGACTGCTGCGCTCGTGTCTGACACGGCCCATCGGTTGCAGGTCTGCACCAATCGGTCGGTAATGGCGCAATGAGCAATGCTATTAACGAAATTGATAATACCGATTTAGTGTTCGTTTTCGGGTACAACCCGGCGGATTCCCACCCAATCGTGGCGAATCACGTAATTAACGCTAAACGTAACGGGGCGAAAATTATCGTCTGCGATCCGCGCAAAATTGAAACCGCGCGCATTGCTGACATGCACATTGCACTGAAAAACGGCTCGAACATCGCGCTGTTGAATGCGATGGGCCATGTCATTATTGAAGAAAATCTGTACGACAAAGCGTTCGTCGCTTCCCGTACAGAAGGCTTTGAAGAGTATCGTAAAATCGTTGAAGGCTACACGCCGGAGTCGGTTGAAGATATCACCGGCGTCAGCGCCAGTGAGATTCGTCAGGCGGCACGGATGTATGCCCAGGCGAAAAGCGCCGCCATCCTGTGGGGCATGGGTGTAACCCAGTTCTACCAGGGCGTGGAAACCGTGCGTTCTCTGACCAGCCTCGCGATGCTGACCGGTAACCTCGGTAAGCCGCATGCGGGTGTAAACCCGGTTCGTGGTCAGAACAACGTGCAGGGTGCCTGCGATATGGGCGCGCTGCCGGATACGTATCCGGGATACCAGTACGTGAAAGATCCGGCTAACCGCGAGAAATTCGCCAAAGCCTGGGGCGTGGAAAGCCTGCCTGCTCATACCGGTTATCGCATCAGCGAGCTGCCGCACCGCGCAGCGCATGGCGAAGTGCGTGCCGCGTACATTATGGGCGAAGATCCGCTGCAAACTGACGCGGAGCTGTCGGCAGTACGTAAAGCCTTTGAAGATCTGGAACTGGTTATCGTTCAGGACATCTTTATGACCAAAACCGCGTCGGCGGCGGATGTCATTTTGCCGTCAACGTCGTGGGGCGAGCATGAAGGCGTGTTTACTGCGGCTGACCGTGGCTTCCAGCGTTTCTTCAAAGCAGTTGAACCGAAATGGGATCTGAAAACGGACTGGCAAATCATCAGTGAAATCGCCACCCGTATGGGTTATCCGATGCACTACAACAACACCCAGGAGATCTGGGATGAGTTGCGTCATCTGTGCCCGGATTTCTACGGTGCGACTTACGAGAAAATGGGCGAACTGGGCTTCATTCAGTGGCCTTGCCGCGATACTTCAGATGCCGATCAGGGGACTTCTTATCTGTTTAAAGAGAAGTTTGATACCCCGAACGGTCTGGCACAGTTCTTCACCTGCGACTGGGTAGCGCCAATCGACAAACTCACCGACGAGTACCCGATGGTACTGTCAACGGTGCGTGAAGTTGGTCACTACTCTTGCCGTTCGATGACCGGTAACTGTGCGGCACTGGCGGCGCTGGCTGATGAACCTGGCTACGCACAAATCAATACCGAAGACGCCAAACGTCTGGGTATTGAAGATGAGGCATTGGTTTGGGTGCACTCGCGTAAAGGCAAAATTATCACCCGTGCGCAGGTCAGCGATCGTCCGAACAAAGGGGCGATTTACATGACCTACCAGTGGTGGATTGGTGCCTGTAACGAGCTGGTTACCGAAAACTTAAGCCCGATTACGAAAACGCCGGAATACAAATACTGCGCCGTGCGCGTCGAGCCGATCGCCGATCAGCGCGCCGCCGAGCAGTACGTGATTGACGAGTACAACAAGTTGAAAACTCGCCTGCGCGAAGCGGCACTGGCGTAATACAGTCCTTTCTACAGCCTCCTTTCGGAGGCTGTTTTTTTATCCATTCGAACTCTTTATACTGGTTACTCCCTACCCAATCGTATTATCAAAATGAAAAAAATTATCGCATTGATGTTGTTTTTGACATTCTTTGCCCACGCGAACGACTCCGAGCCTGGCAGCCAGTATTTAAAGGCAGCAGAGGCCGGGGACCGACGCGCACAATATTTTCTTGCCGACAGCTGGTTTAGCTCCGGCGATTTGAGCAAAGCCGAATATTGGGCACAGAAAGCCGCCGACAGCGGTGATGCTGATGCCTGCGCGCTGCTGGCGCAGATCAAAATCACCAATCCGGTCAGTCTGGACTATCCACAAGCAAAAGTTCTTGCAGAGAAAGCGGCGCAAGCGGGCAGTAAAGAAGGTGAAGTAACGCTGGCGCATATTCTGGTAAATACTCAAGCGGGTAAACCGGATTATCCAAAGGCGATTTCGCTGTTAGAAAACGCCTCGGAAGATCTGGAGAATGACTCCGCCGTCGATGCCCAAATGCTGCTTGGTTTGATTTACGCCAACGGCGTGGGCATTAAGGCCGACGATGACAAGGCAACCTGGTATTTCAAACGCAGCTCTGCAATTTCCCGAACCGGTTATTCCGAGTACTGGGCGGGAATGATGTTCTTAAACGGTGAGGAAGGTTTTATCGAGAAGAACAAACAAAAGGCGCTGCACTGGTTGAACCTGAGCTGTATGGAAGGGTTTGATACCGGGTGTGAAGAGTTTGAAAAATTAACCAACGGTTAAGGTAGGCCTGATAAGACGCACCAGCGTCGCATCAGGCATCCACACATTGCCGGGTGGATAACCCCGGCAATCTTCAATTATTGATCCGCAGTTTTATCAAATTTGCCCAGCACTTCACGCTCATAAGCCAGCGCCTTTTTGCGGTCAAATTTGTGTTCCCACTTGGCAATCACCAGCACCGCCAGCGCATTACCCACCACGTTCAGCGCAGTACGCGCCATGTCGAGGATACGGTCAACACCAGCAATAAACGCCAGGCCTTCCAGCGGAATACCTACGCTACCCAGCGTTGCCAGCAGCACCACAAACGACACGCCCGGCACGCCAGCAATCCCTTTCGAGGTCACCATCAGCGTCAGCACCAGAATGATTTCCTGCCAGATGGACAGGTCAATGCCATACAGCTGAGCGATGAAAATAGCGGCAATACTTTGATACAGCGTCGAACCATCAAGGTTAAAAGAGTAACCGGTCGGCACCACGAAGCTGGTGATCGACGCCGGTGCTCCGTAGGCTTCCATCTTCTCAATAATTCGCGGCAGTACGCTTTCAGAGCTGGCAGTGGAGTACGCCAGAATCAGCTCATCTTTCAGAATACGAATCAGGATCCAGACGCTTAACCCGCACAGGCGCGCCACAATTCCCAGCACTACCAGCGCGAAGAACAGAATGGCGAAATGCACCAGCAGCACCAGTTTCGCCAGTGGCCACAGAGAAGAGAAACCAAAGTTAGCCACCGTCACCGCAATCAGCGCAAACACACCCACCGGTGCATAACGCATCACCATGTGAGTCACTTTAAACATGGTTTCAGAGATGGAGCGGAACACGGTCACCAGCGGTTCACGATGCGTCGCGGGCAGGGAGGAAAGCCCCAGACCAAACAGCACCGAGAAGAAGATGATCGGCAGCATTTCGCCTTTCGCCATCGACGCCACAATGTTCGTCGGCACCAGCGACAAAATCGTGCCCATAATGCCGTGGGAACTGCTTTGTACCGCTTCCGTAGTGCTCTGATATTTCGAGATATCGACGGTCGCCAGCTGCGACATATCCACCCCGGCACCGGGCTGGAAGACGTTCGCCAGAGTGATCCCCAAAATGATGGCGACGGTGGTGATCACCTCGAAGTAAATAATGGTTTTCGCGCCAATACGCCCGAGCTGTTTGGCATCACCAACACCCGCGATACCCACCACCAGCGTGGAGATCACAATCGGCACAACAATCATTTTGATCAGATGGATGAAGATATCACCCGCCGGAGAGAGCAAATTGACGACCAGCCAGTCGCGGCTGTCGCTATGGTAGTGCAGGTAGCTTCCCAGGAGAATGCCCAGCACCATAGCAAACAGAATCTGCCAGGCCAGGCTGAATTTTATACTTTTCATCAGAATAACTTCCTCAATGGAGCGCCGTTCCCCGTTCAGAAACGCGAGAACGTGACATACTGCCAGGGCATGAATTGTGTTGCGTTGGTTTGTAGATTTTTTTAACGCTTATGATCAGTATCATTTGCGCGGTATGTTGCGCAACCCTTTAACAACAGAGCTTTTCGCTGCATTAATGCATAATAACGCGAGTTTATGGCAGGATTAATGAATAACCATTTGTTATGGAAAGATTTTTATTTGTTTAATCTGCAATAATACTGATTGGTGATTATTTTTGGCATATGTTCATTCGATTATTTTTTATACAACTCAATAACATAATCTTCATCACCAGATGATTAATCTGATCTCCGCTGCAACAATTTCGCCATATTAATCGACTCGACCAGCTGTGTCCGGTTGATCCGGGGTGAGTTGAGATCCATCACTTTTTGCCATAGTTCGATGGCTTGCGCGTAATTCGCCTGCATAAACGCATCGGAAGCCAGCAGCATCAGAGCGGTGATTTCGTTAGAGTCCAGCGCGAGGGCTTTGTCGATCATTGCGCGAGTCTGGGCGGTCATATGCTGGCTGGCCTGGTAATAAAGCACCGTCGCCAGCGCCGCATACAGTTCAGCGTTCTCACCACGTAGTTGCAACGCCTGACGGTACGCCAGCAGCGAATTGCTGTAATCGTTTTGCCACAGATAGTACTCGCCCAGTAACGCCCATTGTTCGCTGTTTTGTGGATTAGCGCGGATTTTATCCTGCAATGCCTGAAGCTGCGCTTCCGGGGTTTGCTGGCTGGCAAACTGATGTAGCGGATCGCGCTGACGCTGATATTCCGCATGTACCGCCTGCCATTTTGGACTTAACAGATAACTGCCGACACAGAGAAATACCATCAAAATCGTGAGTGTTGTCAGCATTTTCACCGGTATTTTGGGCTCTTTCATCGCTTCGCCCTCACTCGCCAGAGGATCAGTGCCATCAGCAGTAACAACACCACTGGCAGCGCCCACAACACCAGCGTCTGACCCGTTAACGGTGGGTTATAGCGAACAAAATCTCCGTAGCGTTCGGTCATCCAGCCAATGATTTCGACTTCGTTCTTCCCCTCCGCCACCATGCTGTAAACCTGATGGCGCATACTGACTGCCACCGGCGCGTTGGATTCCAGTAAGTTTTGATTCTGGCACTGCGGACAACGTAACTGGCTGGCAATATTTAACGCCTGTTGCTGTTGTTGCGGATTGGCGAATTGCCAGGTGTCTACGACCTGAGCGCGCGCAAAACAGGTAAATAACAGCAGTAGCGTGAGAAGTCCTTTATTCATCGCGCTTCCTCCCCCGCCATCCGCTTAACAATGCGCCCGCAATCATCAACAATCCTCCCCCCCAGATCCAGCGCACACCGCTTTGTACATACAAGCGAAAAGCGTAACGATCCGCTCCGGTTTTTTCACCCATGACCGCATACCAGTCATGGATGCCGTTCCAGCGAATTGACGGTTCCATCATTTGCTGACGACGTGCTTCGTAAAAACGCCGCTCCGGCATCAGTTCACCAATGCGTTGCTGATGGTCAAACAGTGCCACTATCGCTTTTTCGCTGGTGTAATTGCCTTTGGCTTGCAGATCGAGGCGCTCAAAACGGAAGGTGTATCCTGCCAGCGTCACCTGCTGACCCGGCTGTAAATTCAGGCTGATCTCCTGACGGCTGACGCTGGAAACCACGATCCCAGCGGCAAATAACAGCACGCCCGCATGAGCTACCAGCGCCGGAAGCTGCACGCGTTTGCCAGAGACAAACGTCGCCAGCACAATCACCACCAGCATCAACAGGCCAAACGGTAACGTCGCGCGGTTAAAATACGGCGCGCCAACGGAGAGGCGTCCCCAGCCCAGCAGACCGTAAATCATCGGATAAAGCGTTCCCACCAGCACGATCAGTAGCACTGCGCAAAACAGCAACAGCGTAGCGAGGATTAACATTTCCCGCGATAACCCCGAAAAACGCACCACCGGGCCACCGTCCCGCGCTCGCCAGCCATACAGAGCCAGAGACGCAAGGCTAATCAGTGCAAACAGGCTGAACAACGGCACGGCGCGGACGTTATCCAGTGCGAACGCATGAACCGAAACCAGAATGCCAGAACGGACAATTAAGGTACCCAGTAGCGACAGCATCAGAGTTACTATCGCCAGCAACAGCGACCAGTGGCGGAAAATCTCCCGCTGGCGTGTCAGGGACAAACTGTGCAGCAGCGCAGTGGCAGAAAGCCAGGGTAATAAAGAGGCGTTTTCCACCGGATCCCAGAACCACCAGCCGCCCCAGCCCAGTTCGCAATAGGCCCACCAGGAACCGAGGATGATCCCCGCCGTTAATGCGCTCCAGCCAGGTAGTGCCCAGCGCCAACAAATTCTGGCGCAGGCACCATCAAACTCGCCGCGCAGTAAACTCGCCAGCGCCACGCTCGCCGCCACCATCAAACCGCCATAGCCAAGGTAAAGCAGCGGTGGATGAAAGATAAGACCGGGATGTTGCAGCATCGGATTGAGATCGCGGCCTTCGATTGCTGGTGGAAATATCCGCACGAAGGGATCGGACCACAGCACTACAAACAGTAGCAGTGCGGCGAGCATGAGAGATAAAACGGCTAGCGTCAGCGGAAATAGCGGATCGGTTTGCTGCCGATAATGCCAGGCAAACAGCGCGCTCCAGGCGGAAAGCAGCAGCACCCAAAGCAGCAGCGAACCTTCATGGCCGCCCCACACCGCTGCCAGCTTGAGTTCCCACGACAGCAGGCTGTAGCTATGTTGGGCGACATAAATGACCGAGAAATCGCTGATGAGAAAACAATACGTCAGTACGCCAAAGGCGAGCAACAGGAGCGCGAACTGCGCCAGAATGCCGATGCAAGTGAGTCGCATCATGGCAGGCCAGCGCAACCGCACTCCCGCAAAGGCCGTCAACGGGGTCAACACGTTGACCCCGAGACTTAACAACAACGCCAGAAAACCGACTTCAGGAAGGAATACGTCCAGAAACCACCTCTTTTCTGGCTTACGCCACCGTTAACTGCCCGGCGTAGAGAATGAAAAAGCGCAGCATCAACACGCCGACCAGACTGGCCCCACACGCCGCCAGCACGGCAGGAATGCCGGAACTGCGATTGACCCACGGTTTGAGCAACATTGGCACAATCAGCCCCAGCCCGGCGACACCAAGCCAGAACCACCACGTCCAGAAACCGCCACCTAATGCCGCCACCAGCGCACGCACTTTACCGTCATCGCCCAGCGCCAGACCGACAAAAAACGCCACCAGCAGGAAGATTTCACCCCATACCACGGGGATTTCCATACGGTGTACAAACTGCGCTTCCATGGAATGCGGGTTACTGCGTTGGCGTATCGCCATGGCGATCAGCGCCACCGCCGCACCGGACGAGATGCCGGAGAAGAGGAACAGCACCGGCAGGATCGGGTTATTGAGGAACGGATACGATTTCAGCGCCGACAGCAGAAAGCCGGTATAAGCCCCCAACAACACCGCCAACACCAGCATCAATGTTTCCAGTCCGCGATGAACGGGCGTCAGCAGGCTCAGAACCTTTTGCACGATCCCCAGCTTCGGCAACCAGCGTTGTTGCAGGGCAAGCAAATCATGTTCAAAGATTTTCGCCAGCCACAGCACCAGCACCACCATGTAGAGCTGAAACAGCATCACCCCCATCGACATCACCGAGGTAAAACTGTAGTGGAACATCAGCTTCCAGAAGGTCCACGGTCTTGTCAGGTGGAAGACGAGGATCAACAGACCGAGGATCACCGCGCCCGGCCCGACAATCAGCGTGGTGCGCAGCAACGTACTGTCTGCACCGCCCGCCTGCGGGTAGAAGCGACGTAACAGCACGGCCAGCGTCACCAGACCGGCAGAAATACCAATCAAAAACAGGTAGATGGCAATCGGCCAGTCCCACACCAGCGATTCAAAATGAAATGCGGAAGTCTGCGTCATTGGCTCACCTCCCCGTATTTAAACGGTACGCGGTACAGCTTCGGTTTGGTTCCCAGCGCCAGCTTGTAGCGGTAAGTAGGCTTCTGGCGCAGCAGTTGCGAAATCTCACTGTTAGGATCGTCCAGATTGCCAAACGTCAGCGCCTTCGTCGGGCAAGCCTCAACGCACGCGGGCAGCTTACCGGCCTGCAAATTGGTTTTACGGCAGAAATCGCATTTGTCCGCCGTCTTCGTGACCGGATGGATAAAGCGCACGCGGTACGGACAGGCGGCGATGCAGTACTGACAACCGACGCAGAGATCAGGATTAACATCGACAATCCCGCTAGCGGCATCACGAAAAGACGCACCGGTCGGGCAGACGTCAACGCACGGCGCATGATCGCAGTGCTGGCAAGACTTACGGAAGAAGCGATATTTCACATCAGGAAATTCGCCCTGCGGCTCGCTACGAATAATCGTCAGGCGCGAGACGCCTTCCGGCACCTTGTTCACTTCCCGACAAGCATCCATACAGGCGGTACAGCCGATGCATAACGACTCGTCATGCACCATGCCGTAACGCACCCCATTGATATTCAACGTTTTCGCCACCACGCGCCCTGCGGTGCCGCTGACGGCTGCCAGCACGCCGACGCCGGTGAGAAACTGGCGACGAGACCAGGTCATGGCTGCTCCTTAAGCAACGGAACAGACGCCGGGTTAAAGTTCGGATTGGTGCGCTGATCGCTGTGGCAATCGACGCAAATCTTAATCCGTCCTTTGTCACTTAACGTCTGCATCGTATCTTGCTGTGGATGCAGGGAATGGCAGCTGGCGCACGCCACTTTGGTTACGTGGACATCGTGCGGCCAGAACGCTTTTTGCAACTGTTCCGGCAGATGACAGGACATACAGACGCTGTTCTGCTCTCCAACCTTGTACATCGGCTCGTTAAAGCGCATCACATCTTTCACCCCTTCGCGGTGTTGCGGTGATGGCTGGCCGTGACAGTTGGTGCAGGTGACCGGCAGTTTGTTATTCGGGTTGATAACGGAAGCATGTTTTCCATGCATACCTTCGGTATCTGGCTTATGACAGTCCAGACAGGCGGCATCCGGGTTACGCTGCTGGGTAACTTCGTAGCGATCATCAGATGCCTGCGCCGCAGGGGTAGCGGTAATTCCGTTCAGGCTCCACAACAGGCCCGACGCCAGCACCCCGGCAGTTAATAACGAACGTAATACGCTCATATTCACTCCATTGTGTTTTCCGCCCCTTGCGAGGCGGAACGGGGTTATTGGCTTAACAGACCGTTTTTACGTGCCTGTTCTTCCCACTGCGGGATCACCGTTTTGATGAAGTCCTGCTTCTCGGCCTTGATTTGTTCCATGTTCAGGCCAATAGCCTGCTGGGCTTTCTCTTTGGTTGAGATATCCGGGATCTGGATTTCATGGGTGATGCCTTTGGTCGCCAGCAGGCGCGCCAGTTTGGTGCGTGCATCCGCCGCTTTATCCATCGCCGTACCGAGCATCCGTAAACCTTCTTCCGGTGCGTGCATATGAATGCCGTGGGAAGCGATCGCCAGATCCCAGCGCCACTGGGCATGACGGATATCGTCCTGAATTGGCTTCATTTCGGCTTCCGTCGCGCCTGCATCCAGCGCTGCTTTCGCTTCGAAGTGAGCGTGAACCAGTTGATCTTCAACCTTGATTTTCAGGTCGTTAATCGACTGCTTACGTTCCGCGACCACTTTTTGCAAGGCAGCTTTGTCCTGGGTATGGCAGTTCGCACAAGTCTGGGCGAAGTTATCAAACGGATTACCAATTTTATGGTCGGTGTAGAGTTTGCCTTCGGCGTTCTGCACTTTTGGCATATGGCAGTCGATACAGGTCACGTTGTTTTTACCGTGAATGCCCGCTGTCCAGGTTTCATATTCCGGGTGCTGCGCTTTCAGCATTGGCGTTTTCGACAGGGAGTTAGTCCAGTCAGAGAAGGCAATTTTGTCGTAATACTGCTCCATATTTTCGACTTTCATGCCGTCATCCCACGGGAATTTAACCGCTTTGTTTTTGCCGTCGAAGTAATACTCCACATGGCACTGACCGCAAACCATCGATTGCTGGTCGAAACGTCCGGCTTTCTCAAAAGGTTTACCAATGGCTTCCATCGCGCGAGCCGCATACGGACGGGAAAGGGTTAACTCCGGTTTGCCTTTGGCGAACTCTGGTGAGGCGGTGTTATGGCAGTCGGCACAACCTAAGTTGTTGACGATTTCCGGGCCGCCGCGCGCCCACTTACCGTGGAAGTAGCCATCTTCGCCGTCTTTCTGGATCAGACGCGCCACATCCGGGCTTTTACAACTCCAGCACGCCATCGGTAGCGGACCATCTTCAGCGTTTTTCGGCGCACCGGTACGCAGGGTTTCACGCACATCGGTCACAGCAAAGGCATGTCCACGCGGCTTGTTGTAATCGCGCGAGAAGGGATACCCCGCCCACAGGATCACCAGCCGTGGATCTTCCGCCAGGGCGTCAACACGCTCTGACTGTTCCGAGGTGGCTTTCCAGGAGAGATATTGATCGGGATGCTGCGGGGCAAAGGTTTCATTCTTCGCTTCCACAGTTACAGGTTTTGCGGGAGCTGCCGTTTGTTCAGCGTGAACAGAAGTGAAAAAGAAAAAAGGAATCAATAAGCTGAAGATACGGCGTGCGTTTATTTTTATCCTTGTCATAGGGGCTTCATCCGAATTGCGCCATTGTTGCAATGGCGGTTTTTATTGTTTTCACGACAGTAACCGCACCTACACTGTCATGACATTGCTCGCCCCTATGTGTAACAAATAACCACACTGTGAATGTTGTCTTTAATCAATTGTAAGTGCATGTAAAATACCACTTTAGAGTTAGTCAGTATCTTCCTCTTTTTCAACAGCATGCATAACTGCATGTTCCTCAAAGAATTAATCAACTTTTGTTGCTGACCTTCAAAAATTACCCTGCCGTTTATTTGCACAATTCTACTTTTGCGTGATCTGTCGCCCAAATACTAAACAAAACTGCCAATACCCCTACATTTAACGCTTATGCCACATATTATTAACATCCTACAAGGAGAACAAAAGCATGAGCCAAATTCACAAACACACCATTCCTGCCAACATCGCAGACCGTTGCCTGATAAACCCTCAGCAGTACGAGGCGATGTATCAACAATCTATTAACGTACCTGATACCTTCTGGGGCGAACAGGGAAAAATTCTCGACTGGATCAAACCTTACCAGAAGGTGAAAAATACCTCCTTTGCCCCCGGTAATGTGTCCATTAAATGGTACGAGGACGGCACGCTGAATCTGGCGGCAAACTGCCTTGACCGCCATCTGCAAGAAAACGGCGATCGCACCGCCATCATCTGGGAAGGCGACGACGCCAGCCAGAGCAAACATATCAGCTATAAAGAGCTGCACCGCGACGTCTGCCGCTTCGCCAATACCCTGCTCGAGCTGGGCATTAAAAAAGGTGATGTGGTGGCGATTTATATGCCGATGGTGCCGGAAGCCGCGGTTGCGATGCTGGCCTGCGCCCGCATTGGCGCGGTGCATTCGGTGATTTTCGGCGGCTTCTCGCCGGAAGCCGTTGCCGGGCGCATTATTGATTCCAACTCACGACTGGTGATCACTTCCGACGAAGGTGTGCGTGCCGGGCGCAGTATTCCGCTGAAGAAAAACGTTGATGACGCGCTGAAAAACCCGAACGTCACCAGCGTAGAGCATGTGGTGGTACTGAAGCGTACTGGCGGGAAAATTGACTGGCAGGAAGGGCGCGACCTGTGGTGGCACGACCTGGTTGAGCAAGCGAGCGATCAGCACCAGGCGGAAGAGATGAACGCCGAAGATCCGCTGTTTATTCTCTACACCTCCGGTTCTACCGGTAAGCCAAAAGGTGTGCTGCATACTACCGGCGGTTATCTGGTGTACGCGGCGCTGACCTTTAAATATGTCTTTGATTATCATCCGGGTGATATCTACTGGTGCACCGCCGATGTGGGCTGGGTGACCGGACACAGTTACTTGCTGTACGGCCCGCTGGCCTGCGGTGCGACCACGCTGATGTTTGAAGGCGTACCCAACTGGCCGACGCCTGCCCGTATGGCGCAGGTGGTGGACAAGCATCAGGTCAATATTCTCTATACCGCACCCACGGCGATCCGCGCGCTGATGGCGGAAGGCGATAAAGCGATCGAGGGTACCGACCGTTCGTCGCTGCGCATTCTCGGTTCCGTGGGCGAGCCAATTAACCCGGAAGCGTGGGAGTGGTACTGGAAAAAAATCGGCAACGAGAAATGTCCGGTGGTCGATACCTGGTGGCAGACCGAAACTGGCGGTTTCATGATCACGCCGCTGCCTGGCGCTACCGAGCTGAAAGCCGGTTCGGCAACACGTCCGTTCTTCGGCGTGCAACCGGCGCTGGTCGATAACGAAGGTAACCCGCTGGAAGGCGCTACCGAAGGCAGCCTGGTGATCACCGACTCCTGGCCGGGTCAGGCGCGTACGCTGTTTGGCGATCACGAACGTTTTGAACAGACCTACTTCTCCACCTTCAAAAATATGTATTTCAGCGGCGACGGCGCGCGTCGCGATGAAGATGGCTATTACTGGATCACCGGGCGTGTGGACGACGTGCTGAACGTCTCCGGTCACCGTCTGGGGACGGCAGAGATTGAGTCGGCGCTGGTGGCGCATCCGAAGATTGCCGAAGCCGCCGTAGTAGGTATTCCGCACAATATTAAAGGTCAGGCGATCTACGCCTACGTCACGCTTAATCACGGGGAGGAACCGTCACCAGAACTGTACGCAGAAGTCCGCAACTGGGTGCGTAAAGAGATTGGCCCGCTGGCGACGCCAGACGTGCTGCACTGGACCGACTCCCTGCCTAAAACCCGCTCCGGCAAAATTATGCGCCGTATTCTGCGCAAAATTGCGGCGGGCGATACCAGCAACCTGGGCGATACCTCGACGCTTGCCGATCCTGGCGTAGTCGAGAAGCTGCTTGAAGAGAAGCAGGCTATCGCGATGCCATCGTAACCCACAATTGCCGGATGCGAGTCGGTAACGGTTTGTAGGCCTGATAAGACGCGACAGCGTCGCATCAGGCATTGATTGCCGGATGCGGCGTAAACGCCTTATCCGGCCTACATTCGGCAAGGGTTACCCGAGCGTTAACCTTCTCCCATAAGGGAGCGGGAATTAAAACAATCCCTACATTACCTCTGGAGAATCTGTGATGAATGGCACTATTTATCAGCGGATAGAAGACAATGCGCATTTCAGGGAGTTAGTCGAAAAACGGCAACGGTTTGCCACCATCCTGTCGATTATTATGCTGGCAGTTTATATCGGCTTTATTTTACTGATCGCCTTCGCGCCCGGCTGGCTGGGCACGCCGCTGAATCCGAACACCAGCGTCACACGCGGTATTCCAATTGGTGTTGGAGTGATTGTGATCTCCTTTGTTCTCACCGGTATCTACATCTGGCGGGCGAACGGCGAATTCGACCGTCTTAATAATGAAGTCCTGCATGAGGTACAAGCATCATGAAAAGAGTTCTGACGGCGCTTGCCGCCACACTCCCTTTCGCAGCTAACGCCGCGGATGCTATTAGCGGGGCCGTAGAGCGCCAGCCAACGAACTGGCAGGCGATTATTATGTTCCTGATTTTCGTCGTGTTTACGCTCGGCATTACCTACTGGGCATCAAAACGCGTACGTTCTCGTAGCGACTACTACACCGCAGGCGGCAATATCACTGGCTTCCAGAACGGGCTGGCGATTGCCGGGGACTATATGTCCGCCGCCTCATTCTTGGGGATCTCCGCGCTGGTGTTTACCTCCGGCTATGACGGCTTAATTTACTCGCTGGGCTTCCTGGTGGGCTGGCCGATCATTTTGTTCCTGATTGCCGAACGTCTGCGTAACCTGGGGCGCTACACCTTTGCCGATGTGGCCTCTTACCGTCTGAAACAAGGGCCGATTCGTATTCTTTCGGCCTGTGGTTCTCTGGTGGTGGTGGCGCTTTACCTTATCGCCCAGATGGTGGGCGCAGGTAAACTGATCGAGCTGCTGTTTGGCCTTAACTATCACATTGCGGTGGTGCTGGTCGGCGTGCTGATGATGATGTACGTCCTGTTCGGCGGCATGCTGGCGACCACTTGGGTACAGATTATCAAAGCCGTGCTGTTGCTGTTCGGTGCCAGCTTTATGGCCTTTATGGTGATGAAACACGTCGGCTTTAGCTTCAACAATCTGTTCAGTGAAGCGATGGCGGTACACCCGAAAGGTGTCGACATCATGAAGCCGGGCGGGCTGGTGAAAGATCCGATCTCCGCGCTCTCTCTGGGTCTGGGACTGATGTTTGGTACGGCGGGCTTGCCGCACATTCTGATGCGCTTCTTTACAGTCAGCGATGCCCGCGAAGCACGTAAGAGCGTGTTCTACGCCACCGGGTTTATGGGCTACTTCTATATTCTGACCTTTATTATCGGCTTCGGCGCGATCATGCTGGTTGGTGCGAATCCGGAATATAAAGACGCGGCGGGCCATCTGATTGGTGGTAACAACATGGCGGCCGTTCACCTGGCGAATGCAGTGGGCGGCAACCTGTTCCTCGGTTTTATTTCAGCGGTTGCTTTTGCCACCATTCTTGCGGTGGTTGCTGGTCTGACGCTGGCGGGCGCATCAGCGGTTTCGCATGACCTGTACGCTAACGTCTTCAAAAAAGGCGCGACCGAACGTGAAGAACTGCGGGTATCGAAAATCACCGTGCTGATTTTAGGTGTGATTGCCATTATCCTCGGCGTGCTGTTTGAGAATCAGAACATCGCCTTCATGGTAGGCCTGGCGTTTGCCATCGCAGCGAGCTGTAACTTCCCGATCATTCTGCTTTCTATGTACTGGTCGAAACTGACCACTCGTGGCGCGATGATGGGTGGCTGGCTGGGGCTGATTACCGCAGTGGTACTGATGATCCTCGGCCCGACGATTTGGGTACAGATCCTTGGTCACGAAAAAGCCATCTTCCCGTATGAATACCCGGCGCTGTTCTCTATCAGCGTGGCATTCCTCGGCATCTGGTTCTTCTCGGCAACCGATAACTCAGCGGAAGGTGCGCGCGAGCGTGAACTGTTCCGTGCACAGTTTATCCGCTCCCAGACCGGCTTTGGCGTTGAGCAAGGCCGCGCACATTAATCTCTCCCCTTCCCCGGTCGCCTGACCGGGGAATACTCTTCCTCTCCAGCATGCATCACCTTTTCCCATAATATTAAACAAATAAACTCATTAAAAAATGAGCGATTTTTGACAGTCGTAGAAAATGATAATGCAGAGAATATGCCTTTTCTTTCTTGTTAATTATAAGGATATTTTATGCGCTATAATGGTTTAAATAATATGTTTTTCTCTCTTTGCCAGATTAACGATAACCACTCTTTCACAAGTTCATCACATACAAAGAAAACAAAATCATATAATTACAGCAAACATCATAAAAACACGTTAATTGACAATAAAGCCCTCTCTCTTTTCAAGATGGATGATCATGAAAAAGTGATAGGTTTGATTCAGAAAATGAAAAGAATTTATGATAGTTTACCATCAGGAAAAATCACGAAGGAAACGGACAGGAAAATACATAAACATTTTATAGATATAGCTTTATATGCAAATAATAAATGTGACGATAGAATTACGAGAAGAGTTTACCTTAGTAAAGAAAAGGAAGTATCCATTAAGGTGGTATATTTTATAAATAATGTCGCCGTCCATAATAATACTATCGAAATTCCACAGACAGTAAATGGTGGTTACGATTTTTCACACCTTAGCCTGAAAGGTATCGTGATTAAAGATGAAGATTTATCCAATTCGAATTTTGCAGGTTGCAGACTACAAAACGCTATTTTCCAGGACTGTAATATGTATAAAACGAATTTTTATTACGCCATAATGGAAAAAATACTTTTTGATGATTGTATTCTCGATGACTCAAATTTCGCTCAGATAAAAATGGCCGACGGAACTCTAAATGCATGCTCCGCTATGCATGTTCAATTCTACAATGCAGCAATGAATAGAGCCAATATTAAAAATACCTTTCTTGACTATTCAAATTTTTATATGGCGTACATGGCTGAGGTAAATCTTTATAAAGTAATAGCGCCATATGTTAATTTATTTAAAGCCGACCTTAGTTTCTCTAAACTCGATTTAATTAACTTTGAACATGCTGATCTGTCTCGCGTCAATCTGAACAAAGCAATCCTCCAGAATATAAACTTAATTGATAGCAAACTCTTTTGTACGTGGCTAACAAATACATTCCTCGAAATGGTTATATGTACCGACTCTAATATGGCTAATGTTAATTTTAATAATGCCAATTTAAGCAACTGCCATTTCAACTGTTCTATTTTAACAAAAGCCTGTATGTTTAATACCCGTCTCTATCGGGTTAATTTTGATGAGGCTAGCGTCCAGGGAATGGGCATTTCCATACTCCGTGGGGAGGAAAATATCCCCATTGATAGTGATACCCTGGTAACACGACAGAAATTCTTTGAAGAAGATTGTACCTCTCATACTGGCATGTCACAAACTGAGGATAATATTAATGCAGTCGCTATGAAGATTACTGCAGATATTATGCAACACGCAGATTGAGGTTAAATCGAAGAACAGCCAATGAATTGACTTTACAAGAGAGATAACTTATTTGTTTTAGAATCATGAATGTTAGCCCGAGCTAACCTGTTAAAGGTGCAAAAGATTGCACCTTTTTCAGATTACCTCGGGCCTGGTTACGTCGCTTTCGGCTTACTGATTTTCCTCAATTAGCAACGCTTCAAGCAAATCGAGATCGTGCAGTAATTTTTGCAGCGTTTCGTTGCTGATCTCCCGCGTGGCGCGCAGGTGGTACAGTTCAGCACGTTCAGAACGCAATGCCGCCAGACGGAAGCGACGCTCAAGGTTCTCTTCCTGCACGGAACTTTCAACGTCGTTACGTCCATCGGCGCGACGACGCAGGTTACCAATGACGCGAGAACTGACCTCCGTAAGCAGCTGGTTATCGATATTCTCTTCGGTATCCGCCGCCAGACGCTCCTCCATTTTCTGGATCGCCACAATCGCCACTTCTGCCGTTGCCGCTCGCGCAATACGTTCCTCTTTCAATTGTTGCGAATGATCCGCGACTTCAATGTGTTGTAGCAGAATAGGCAACATCACCACGCCGACAAACAGCGAGAAGAGAATGACGCCAGCCGCCAGGAACACCAGCTCATAGCGCGCCGGGAAGACGTTACCATCCGGCAAGAGCAGCGGGATAGAGAGCACACCGGCCAGAGTGATCGCCCCACGCACCCCAGCGAAAGACGCGATCAGGATTTCTCGTGTGGTCCACGAACCAAACTCCATCGGCTTCTTCTTCAGGAAGCGGTTGCTGAACTTTTTCATCGTCCACAGCCAGCCGAAACGGACCAGCATCAGCGCCGCATATATCAGAATAATATCGGTAAACAGCATCCAGATTTCGACGTTAGGGTCGATTTCTGCCGCCATCAGCGACGTCTCCAGAATACCCGGTAGCTGCAGACCTAACAGCAGGAACACCATGCCGTTAAAGACAAATTCCAGCATCGCCCAGGTGCTGTTTGCACGCAGGCGCATTGCCAGCGGCGCACGGCGCATCACACCGGAGCGGGTGATGGTCATCCCGGCGGCAACCGCAGCGAGGATGCCGGAAACGCCAATATGTTCGGCAATCAGATAAGAAGCGAATGGCAGCAGGAACAGCAGGACGATCTGCGTCGCGGGTTCATCACCGCCCCAGCGGCTGAGGAATCGCAGCGAGCGACCGTACAGCCAGCTAACCACAAAACCGGCGAGAATACCGCCAATGGCTACTTTCATAAATTCGACCGTCGCACCGCCGACGGTGAAGATCATCGTCCCCATCGCCACTGCTACGGCAAACTTCAACGACACCAGGCCGGAAGCGTCATTCATCAACGCTTCGCCCTGCAAAATGCCCATGATTTTTTTCGGGATACGCCCTTCGCCAACAATCCCGGAGAGCGCCACAGCATCGGTCGGAGAAAGTACCGCCGCCAGCGCAAAGGCGGGGATCAGCGGAATGCCCGGCACCACCCAGTAAATAAGGAAGCCAATGCCGACCACGGTGACCACCACCAGCGCCAGCGCGAGGCCAAAAATCTCTCGACCATGTTCGAGAAATTCACGGGTCGGCGTTTTCCAGCCATCAGCGAACAGCAACGGCGGGATAAACAAGACTAAAAAGAGTTCAGGATCAAACTCCACATGCAAACCAAACGTCGGCCACGCCAGTAGCGCACCGATGGCGATTTGCATAAGCGGAAGCGGGATCTGAAAGGGCATGACACGAGTGACCACCCCGGACAGCGAGACCACGAGGGTCATTATCAGTATGGTGAAGAAGATTTCCATGCGTTCCCTGTTTGCGATGTTTTTTATGATCTGAGAAAGACGTTATGCCTGAATTCTCATTTTTTCAGAATATCGCAAAAGCTCACACAATGTGCGGAGAAAATAAAAACGGGCAGCCATTGCCACCCGTTTTCAGAATCCGATGAAAGATTAGATAGCCCAGCCACCCGCATAGAAGGTCACCAGCGCCACGGCGATAACGACCGTACCGATGTTCAACTTGCGCCATTCGCCGGAAACCAGACGACCAATCACCAGAGTCGCGAAGCCGATCATGATGCCTGTTACGATGTTACAGGTCAGCACGATGAATACCGCCGTAACCAGACCCGCCATCGCATCAACAAAATCAGCAAAGTCGATTTTCGCCACGTTGCTCAGCATCAGCAGGCCAACGTACATCAGCGCCGGAGCCGTTGCATACCCCGGAACGAGGTAAGAGAGCGGAGAGAGGAACAGAATCAGCAGGAACAGCACGCCAACGGTGATAGCCGTCAAACCGGTTTTACCGCCCGCCGCCGTACCCGCCGCAGACTCGATGTATACCGCTGCCGGAGCTGCACCCACCAGGCCAGAGAAAACGCTGCTCATGGAGTCAGTGGTCAGTGCTTTCCCACCGTCGATGATCTGCCCATCTTTATCCAGCAGGTTCGCCTGGCCGGCGACGGCACGGATAGTTCCGGTGGCATCAAATACTGCCGTCATCACCAGCGCCAGAACGCTTGGCAGGACTACAGGATTCAGCGCGCCCATAATGTCCAGGCTGCCAATCAGTGAATTGCCGTTTTCATCGCTCAATGAAGGCATGGCGAAAACGCCGGAGAAATGGACGTTAGGATCGAAGATCAAACCGACAATTGAGATACCGATAATGGTCAGCAGAATGCCACCAGGGACTTTCAGTTTTTCCAGGCCGATGATCACCGCCAGACCTACCAGTGACATAATCACCGGGAAGGTCGCGAAATCACCCAGCGCAACGGGCAGACCATCAAGCGGGTTTTTAATCACCAGACCGACACCATTAGCGGCAATGAGCAGCAGGAACAGACCGATACCGATCCCCGTGCCGTGCGCCACACCGTGAGGCAAGTTGCGCAAAATCCAGCTACGGATACCCGTGGCAGAAATTACCGTAAACAGCACACCCATCAGGAACACGGCACCCAGCGCGACAGGTACGCTAATATGTTGCCCCAGCACCAGGCTGAATGCGGTAAATGCCGTCAGGGAGATGGCGCAACCAATCGCCAACGGCAGATTAGCCCACAGACCCATCACGATAGAACCGAGTCCGGCAACCAGACAGGTTGCAACGAAAACTGCCGCAGGCGGGAAGCCTGCTTTACCCAACATACCTGGAACGACGATGACCGAGTAGACCATCGCCAGAAACGTTGTTAACCCGGCAACCACTTCCTGACGGACAGTGCTTCCACGTTGTGAAATTTTAAACCAGGCGTCGAGTGAACCGCCGGTACGCGCTGATGGCGTAGACATAAGAAAACATCCCCTGAGAGTTTAATTTTCGTCAAGATGCGTGGCGGACAATCCCCTGCCAGCGAAACGTTATCTTCCTGCTCCAGGTTTGCGACAATTTGCTGCGTCGCAAAAAAGCAAACGTTTAGCTCCGCGCATACAAAACGGGTGGTAAAAAAAGCAAACGATTATCCGGCGATCATAGCGGCTTTTTCAACCGAAGTTTGCTGCTTTTTTCTCTTTTATTGTCTTGACGATGAAAAACCAGGCAATTGATGCGCAAACGTTATCGTCGGTGCGCAAGATTGCAGCGTTATCGAGCCGTATACCGTTCAGGATTGCGATAAAAAATCGTCTGAGATGACAAAAATATTGCGGTTAAAAAGTATACTTTTACACTGGCGAAGAAACGTCGGTGACATACAATTAAAGCATCAACACCAACCGGAACCTCCACCACGTGCTCGAATGAGGTGTGTTGACGTCGGGGGAAACCCTCCTGTGTACCAGCGGGATAGAGAGAAAGACAAAGACCGGAAAACAAACTAAAGCGCCCTTGTGGCGCTTTAGTTTTGTTCATCTTCCAGCAAGCGTGCGCCGGTACCTTCTTCTCCTAAGCGGTCGCCCGGGTTACGCAACGGGCAATCACTGCGCGAAAGGCAGCCACAACCAATACATCCGTCCAGTTCGTCACGCAGCGCTACTAAGGTATGAATGCGCCGATCCAACTCTTCTCGCCATTGGGACGAAAGCTGTTTCCACTCTTTCGCACTTAACGTATGCCCTTCGGGCAACACGCCAAACGCTTCACCAATGGTCGCCAGCGGAATGCCAATACGCTGAGCAATTTTGATAATTGCAACATATCGCAACACATCACGTTTATATCGCCGCTGATTGCCGCTGTTACGGATACTGGTAATCAACCCTTTACTTTCATAGAAATGCAGCGCCGATACCGCCACACCGCTGCGTTTCGCCACTTCGCCGGGGGTTAGCAGCGCTTTAATGCGGGGTAATTTCTTTTCCATAAATCGCTTTACCTCAAGTTAACTTGAGGAATTATACTCCCCAACAGATGAATTAACGAACTGAACACTGAAAAGAGGCAGATTTATGTCCCATCAGAAAATTATTCAGGATCTTATCGCATGGATTGACGAGCATATTGACCAGCCGCTTAACATTGATGTAGTCGCAAAAAAATCAGGCTATTCAAAGTGGTACTTGCAACGAATGTTCCGCACGGTGACGCATCAGACGCTTGGCGATTACATTCGCCAACGTCGCCTGTTACTGGCCGCCGTTGAGTTGCGCACCACCGAGCGTCCGATTTTTGATATCGCAATGGACCTGGGTTATGTCTCGCAGCAGACCTTCTCCCGCGTTTTCCGTCGGCAGTTTGATCGCACTCCCAGCGATTATCGCCACCGCCTGTAATTTTATTGCCCGCGCGTTAACTCCCGCGCGGGTAATTGCTCCATCCATTGCATAAACACCTGCGGCGGCATCGCCTTCGCAAAGAACCATCCCTGGCAATAGCGCACGCCGCGTTTGCGCAGCCAGTTAACCTGCTCCTCAGTTTCGACGCCTTCAGCGATCGTTTTTAACCCCAGGCTGTGCGCCAGCTCGATGATGTGTTCCGCAATCAAATGACTGGTTTTGTGGGTGGTCAGCGTTTCAACAAACGATTTGTCGATTTTCAAAATATCGACATTCAATGATTTAAGGTTATGCAAGTTAGAGTAGCCAATACCAAAATCATCAATTGCCACTTCGTAACCAGCCTGGCGGAAAGCCAGAATAATCGGCGTCATTTTTTCGACATCAAGAAATGCATGCTCAGTCACTTCAAATTTAATTTGCTGCGGACGCACCGCGTATTGCTCTGTTTTCTGATTGATTCGCGCTATCAACCGTGACGTATGAAAATCGGAGGCCGACAGGTTAATAGAAACATAGCGATCTGCATGTGTTGCCAGGTAATCGCCCAGATCGCGGAAGACATTATCAATAACATAATCAGTTATCTGTTCTATCATCCCCTCCTTTTCTGCCAGCGGAATAAACTCTGCCGGATTCATTATTTGCCCCTGCTCACCAAGCCAACGTAACAACGCTTCAGCGCCGATACATTTTTCTGTTTTGATATCGATTATTGGCTGGTAATAAAGACAAAGTTGATGTTTTTCGAGGGCGCGTTGCAATTTACGTTTGGGAGATAAATAGTTTTGTCGAATACGTAGCCAGAGTAATAGCAGAACAAGACTCCCCAAAATACCGGCGGGCAACGCAAAAATAAGATGATTATAAAAATGGGTTATAAGACGTTGATATGAAGTCGCAACAATGGCTGCAATTGGGCGTTTTGTCGAATAAACTGTCGCATATAAATAGCCATTTCTTTGTACGGTTAAATCCTTCAAATGAATCAGCGGAGAAAACGTTGCTGCCGAGGCCTCTTTGCTTAACGAGAAAAAGGTTTTCGTCACCGTATCATACACACCCCATTGCAATGTCGGATCATCAGACATCACTTCACTCCAGAAGAGAGGGTTGATAACCGCCACATAATTTCCCCGCTGCATATAGGTCATTTTATAGCCAGAGAAAAAAGGCGTATCGCGGTAATAATAGATAGAAACGTTAGGTTCACGCTTATAATCGGCCGGTGCAATCGTATAGCCGTTTACAGGCGCTATCAGCGATGAGCATAAAAAATGGTTATCACGGGCATAGATCAATTCATTAATATAAAGATAGCCACGAATAATATTCAACATTCGCTTTTGATGGGCTGGAGTGCAAACTTGCCCCTGATAGCGTTCAGCTGCATCGCTCACTAAATCTGCCTGGCGAATGACCAGCTCGGATTTATCCAGTGCCAGTTGAGCAAAGGTTCGGAGCTGATTATTCACTTCTGATTTTGCCCAAAGGAAGGCAATCCATAGCGAAAGAATGATGGGAAAGAGAACTAAAAAGATAATGCCCGGCAACGCCAGTAATTGGTGTCGTGCACGATGACTCATTGCTATCAATTTCCTGCCTGTTTATACCCGGCCATTGCAAGGTGAAAACCCTGGGTACCGACGTCTTTAGATAAATCTTACGGTATAAATAGCACTTTTGCCTGATTTGAAATTGATACCTTTCTAATCGTCACCTGGATGAAAATAATTCATTGATATTCAAAATTAATTTCCTACAGGAATGCAGAGGCGGCGGGAAGATATGCCCTTAATGCCACTGAAAAACCACATAATCTGTACAGCAATAAAAGTCACGGCCTAATATGGCTAACAAACAATCAATTGTGATATAGTTCACAAAATTAATGAAACAAACAGAGTGTTTCATTTTTGTGTTCTGCAAGCCCCGCGATAGCCAGAGTGTACCACGCCTCCCGTGAACAACGCCGCGCTGTCCAGGGCATCGGCTCTTTTCAGAGGAATTGTTTGATGGCTACCCTCACCACTGGCGTGGTTCTTCTTCGCTGGCAACTTCTTAGTGCCGTAATGATGTTTCTGGCCAGCACACTCAACATCCGTTTTCGTCGGTCTGATTATGTCGGGCTTGCGGTGATCAGCAGCGGTCTGGGCGTTGTTTCCGCCTGTTGGTTCGCAATGGGGTTGCTTGGCATCACAATGGCGGACATCACCGCTATCTGGCACAACATCGAGTCGGTGATGATAGAAGAGATGAATCAGACACCGCCACAATGGCCAATGATTTTGACCTGATACGTAGAAGCCTCCATAACGGAGGCTTCTTTTTTATGGCTGGCAGATGCTTTAATCATCCACCTTAAAACAATATAACCTATTGTTTTAATGACAAATCAGAACGGAATGTCATCATCAAAGTCCATCGGCGGCTCGTTAGACGGCGCTGCCGGAGCGGACTGCTGCGGGCGAGACTGCGCGCCGCCGCTGAACTGATTGCCACCCTGCGGCTGCTGTGGCTGACCCCAACCGCCCTGCGGCTGACCACCACCGATATTGCCACCTGCCGGAGCGCCACCACCCTGACGACCACCCAGCATCTGCATGGTGCCGCCAACGTTCACCACGACTTCTGTGGTGTAGCGATCCTGACCGGATTGATCGGTCCATTTACGGGTACGCAGCTGACCTTCGATATAAACCTGAGAACCTTTACGCAGATATTCGCTCGCCACTTCTGCCAGTTTGCCGAACAGCACAACGCGGTGCCATTCAGTCTGTTCTTTCATCTCGCCGGTCGCTTTATCACGCCAGGATTCGGAAGTAGCCAGCGTAATGTTGGCAACTGCGCCACCATTTGGCATGTAGCGTACTTCCGGGTCCTGACCCAGATTACCAACGAGAATAACCTTGTTTACGCCTCTGCTGGCCATGTTCGTGTCTCCTGAAAAAAATCGTTCTGAATAAGTGTAAACGCGCGATTGTACCATTACCAATAGCGCTTTTACTATGTTGTGACCTCGGTTCCGGGAAACAAACCTGGCCAGACATTGTTACACAACACTCCGGGTAATGCATTCCAATACTGTATATTCATTCAGGTCAATTTGTGTCATAATTAACCGTTTGTGATCGCCGGTAGCACCATGCCACCGGGCAAAAAAGCGTTTAATCCGGGAAAGGTGAATGGATAAGATCGAAGTTCGGGGCGCCCGCACCCATAATCTCAAAAACATCAACCTCGTTATCCCCCGCGACAAGCTCATTGTCGTGACCGGGCTTTCGGGTTCTGGCAAATCCTCGCTCGCTTTCGACACCTTATATGCCGAAGGGCAGCGCCGTTACGTTGAATCCCTTTCCGCCTACGCGCGGCAGTTTCTGTCACTGATGGAAAAGCCGGACGTCGATCATATTGAGGGGCTTTCTCCTGCCATCTCAATTGAGCAGAAATCGACGTCTCATAACCCGCGTTCTACGGTGGGGACAATCACCGAAATCCACGACTATTTGCGTTTGTTGTTCGCCCGCGTCGGCGAACCGCGCTGTCCGGACCACGACGTCCCGCTGGCGGCGCAAACCGTCAGCCAGATGGTGGATAACGTGCTGTCGCAGCCGGAAGGCAAGCGTCTGATGCTGCTCGCGCCAATCATTAAAGAGCGCAAAGGCGAACACACCAAAACGCTGGAGAACCTGGCAAGCCAGGGTTACATCCGTGCTCGTATTGATGGCGAAGTCTGCGATCTTTCCGATCCGCCGAAACTGGAACTGCAAAAGAAACACACTATTGAAGTGGTGGTTGATCGCTTCAAGGTGCGTGACGATCTTACCCAACGTCTTGCGGAGTCGTTTGAAACCGCGCTGGAGCTTTCCGGTGGTACAGCGGTAGTGGCGGATATGGACGACCCGAAAGCGGAAGAGCTGCTGTTCTCCGCCAACTTCGCCTGCCCAATTTGCGGCTACAGTATGCGTGAACTGGAGCCGCGACTGTTTTCGTTTAACAACCCGGCAGGTGCCTGCCCGACCTGTGACGGCCTTGGCGTACAGCAATATTTCGATCCTGACCGCGTGATCCAAAACCCCGAGCTGTCACTGGCTGGCGGTGCGATCCGTGGCTGGGATCGCCGCAACTTCTATTATTTCCAGATGCTGAAATCGCTGGCAGATCACTATAAGTTCGACGTCGAAGCGCCGTGGGGCAGCCTGAGCGCGAACGTGCATAAAGTGGTGTTGTACGGTTCTGGCAAAGAAAACATTGAATTCAAATACATGAACGATCGTGGCGATACCTCCATCCGTCGTCATCCGTTCGAAGGCGTGCTGCACAATATGGAGCGCCGTTATAAAGAGACAGAATCCAGTGCGGTACGTGAAGAATTAGCCAAGTTTATCAGCAATCGCCCATGCGCCAGCTGCGAAGGGACGCGTCTGCGTCGGGAAGCGCGCCACGTTTATGTCGAGAATACGCCGCTGCCTGCTATCTCCGACATGAGCATCGGTCATGCGATGGAATTCTTCAACAATCTCAAACTAGCTGGTCAGCGGGCGAAGATTGCAGAAAAAATCCTTAAAGAGATCGGCGATCGTCTGAAATTCCTCGTTAACGTCGGCCTGAATTACCTGACACTTTCCCGCTCGGCAGAAACACTTTCCGGCGGTGAAGCCCAGCGTATCCGTCTGGCGAGCCAGATTGGTGCGGGCCTGGTTGGCGTTATGTATGTACTGGACGAGCCGTCTATCGGCCTGCACCAGCGCGATAACGAGCGCCTGTTGGGTACGCTTATCCATCTGCGCGATCTCGGTAATACCGTGATTGTGGTGGAGCATGACGAAGACGCAATTCGCGCCGCTGACCATGTGATCGATATCGGTCCTGGTGCGGGTGTTCACGGCGGTGAAGTGGTCGCAGAAGGTCCGCTGGAAGCGATTATGGCAGTGCCTGAATCGTTGACCGGGCAGTACATGAGCGGTAAACGCAAGATTGAAGTGCCGAAGAAACGCGTTCCGGCGAATCCAGAAAAAGTGCTGAAGCTGACAGGTGCACGCGGCAACAACCTGAAGGACGTGACGCTCACGCTGCCAGTCGGTCTGTTTACCTGCATCACAGGGGTTTCAGGTTCCGGTAAATCGACGCTGATTAACGACACACTGTTCCCGATTGCCCAACGCCAGTTGAATGGTGCGACCATCGCCGAACCGGCACCGTATCGCGATATTCAGGGGCTGGAGCATTTCGATAAAGTGATCGATATCGACCAAAGCCCAATTGGTCGTACTCCACGTTCTAACCCGGCGACCTATACCGGCGTGTTTACACCTGTGCGCGAACTGTTTGCGGGCGTACCGGAATCCCGTGCGCGTGGTTATACGCCAGGACGTTTCAGCTTTAACGTCCGTGGCGGGCGCTGCGAAGCCTGTCAGGGCGACGGTGTGATCAAAGTGGAGATGCACTTCCTGCCGGATATCTACGTGCCGTGCGATCAGTGCAAAGGTAAACGCTATAACCGTGAAACGCTGGAAATTAAGTACAAAGGCAAAACCATCCACGAAGTGCTGGATATGACCATCGAAGAGGCGCGTGAGTTCTTTGATGCGGTGCCAGCTCTGGCGCGTAAGCTGCAAACGTTGATGGACGTTGGTCTGACGTACATTCGCCTGGGGCAGTCCGCAACCACACTTTCTGGTGGTGAAGCCCAGCGCGTGAAGCTGGCGCGTGAGCTGTCAAAACGCGGCACCGGGCAGACGCTGTATATTCTCGACGAGCCGACCACCGGTCTGCACTTCGCCGATATTCAGCAACTCCTCGACGTGCTGCATAAACTGCGCGATCAGGGCAATACCATTGTGGTGATTGAGCACAATCTCGACGTGATCAAAACCGCTGACTGGATTGTCGACCTGGGACCAGAAGGCGGCAGTGGCGGCGGCGAAATCCTCGTCTCCGGTACGCCAGAAACCGTCGCGGAGTGCGAAGCTTCGCATACGGCACGCTTCCTCAAGCCGATGCTGTAATCGTTAAGGCCGCTTTCTGAGCGGCCTTTTCCTTTCAGAGTTGTACCAGCAATTTACGCTTTTCTTCCGGTAGTAAATTCACTGCCTGCTGATAAGACGCATCCACCAGATAATAGATTTGCGAATCCGGCAGCGAACCGTCGAGATACACGGTGCTCCAGTGCGCTTTATTCAGATGGCGGCTAGGACGCACATCGCTGTGCTGCTGACGTAGCAGCTCCGCCAGCTCCGGGCTGGTTTTCAGCGAAACAGCTGGGCGATTTTCTACTTCTTTCACCATCGCAAACAGTACATCTTCCACTTTGATCTGCGTCGCTTTCCAGTCGTTATGCACGCTCTGTTCTGCGCCTGGTTTTGCCATGCAATATTGTAGCAACTCCGAAATGGTCATTTTTTACTCCCCTTGTAGTGTCGCGATGATGCGACGCGATCCGCCGTGGATGCGATGTTCCCCCAGCCAGATGCCTTGCCAGGTGCCGGTCTGAATACGCCCTTTATGTAACGGCAATACAAGCGATGTTCCCAGCATTGAGGATTTGATATGAGAAGGCATATCGTCTGCTCCCTCATAGTCATGCTCATAATTTCCGTTGTCGGGAACGGTGCGGAGGAAAAAACGCTCCATGTCGTGGCGTACGGTGGGATCGCAGTTCTCATTAAGTGTCAGAGAGGCGGAGGTATGTTGCAGCAACAGATGCAGTAAGCCGATGTTAACGCGCGGCATATCAGCCAGCTGATTCAGAATTTCATCCGTTACCAGATGAAACCCACGAGATTTGGCGCTAAGCGTGAGCGTCTTTTGATACCACATGTGCTGCTCCTTGATAAAACTCTCTTAATCAGTTTGCAGCAAGACAGCGAAAGGATAAAGGTGTGATTAAAAAAACAGCATTCGGGAGAGCATCACGCTCTCCCGCTCTGTCAGTATTCTGAATTGACGATCACCTCTTCACCAAACGCACCCGCTTGTGGCAAGGGTTTGTAGGTAGAGTTGGAGGCGCGCAGAATGCGGATACCACGAGCGCCGATATCGCGTGCGGCGGTAATATCGTTATCGGAATCGCCATAAAAAATTCGGATATTTTTATCCTGCAGCCATTGCGATTTTGTATTTTGCCCTGGTTTATCGCCCGCAAAGATTACTGGATTCATGTTGGTGGCAGGAATATGAAAATTATCCGCCAGCGTTTTTGAAACCGTTTCTGTTTTCGTCGGGCTACGACCAGTCACAAAGAAGATCGCGTCACCGCGGCGTACATGCATATCAATCAGCTGGCGAGCGACCTCTTTTGGAATGCTGAATTCATCCCAGCCATTGTTCATTTTTTCCCAGAACACAGGATTTTTCAGATAATCTTCGCTTTCTGGTGAGAAGGTTTTTTTGCCGCGCCAGAAGCCCGGGCTGGAAAAAAGTACCGTGTCATCGATATCAAACCCCACCGCCATTGGCGGACGCCCTGCGAGGCTATTTTCAATTTGTGCGACCGAAACCCAATGAATTGGTGCCTGTTCAGCAAGCCTGGCAACGTTAGTCCCAGGGTTAAGCGGTGAAGGAGATGAGGCCAGGGCAACAGCGGAACTGTTTAGAGCGAACAATAAGCAAACGGCACTGATTGCCTGTGTGATCTTGCGCATATTTTTCCCTAAATAGTCAGTATGTTGAAACTTTTTATTGTGAGATTTGTTGCAAAAACCATCTGACCATAACGCCAGCTGCCGGGGAAAGGAAGGATTATCTGCGGTTTTTGTGATGAAAAGCAGGATGATTATATTTAACCCAGTAAATACGTTCCTGTCTTTTTTTGTATAAAAAATGTTTATTACTCGATGTAAGGATACATTAATTTTACGTTTATTATGATGAATCCTCGGCAAATGAGCGAAATTTGATAGAACATTTATCTGCTGTACGATTTAATGAACTTAATGATACAGCATTACAAAAACAATCGAAGTTTATAAAGATGATTCCTGATTGACCAGAACCCTATCCTACAATGGTGACTAATTTTATTACTCCCGATGGAGATGATGATATGAATATATCATATGTGAATAGCAACAAAACGACATCTTTACCTGTTGAGCTAGATGCACTAAATAATAAAGATATCTCTTATGCCAAAGATTTTTCTTATGCTAAAGATTTCTTTTTATACATAGAAACACAGTTAAAAATTGCAAAAGATTTTTGTAGACCTGGAGAAGAAGTATCAAGTTCTATTGCAAGTAAAGTTTTTCACGCATTTATTGATTTAGTTAACAAAATCAGGGGTAAGAAAGACTTTATGTATATTTGCACGCTTTGCTGTTTTGCCGAGGAGGTTAAAGGTGATTATTCTCATTACAGGACCTTTTTATTTGATATTGGTAATCAATATAAGGTTAAACTTACACAAAGCGGAAAAAAAGAGCTCTCTTTAACTTTAGAATTTAACGATACTATAATTGAATCTCAGAAAGTCACAGGCAATAAGGCAAAGCATATTCTTGAGGATATAGAAAAATTCTATCGTAACAAACCCGATACTTATTATTAAATTTAATAATAGTTAGATGTGCAGAAATTATTACTCCACCCAAAAAAACAGGATAAGGAATTCCAGATAATTAGGATAAGCTTAACAATAAAAGAACTAATAACGTTTATTATCTCTCACGTAGAACGATGGCATCAAAAAAATCATCTATAAAGAAAGAGTGAAAGCGACGACAGTTTAATTTCACTGCAGGCTGGGTAGCTCCAGCCTGCTTTCCTGCATTACATCACCGCAGCAAACGCCTTTGCCACACGTTGTACATTTGCCGTATTTAACCCGGCGACACACATGCGACCGCTGGCGATGAGATAGACACCAAATTCTTCACGTAGTCGGTCAACCTGAGCGGCACTTAAACCGGTATAACTGAACATGCCGCGCTGATTAAGCAGATAATCGAAATTGCGTTCTGGCATCTCTGTGCTTAATACCTTCACCAGTTCCTGACGCATTGCCAGAATGCGAGTACGCATCTCTTCTACTTCCGCCAGCCAGCTGGCTTTCAATGCCTCGTCATTCAGCACTGCAGCCACCACCTGCGCACCAAAATTCGGCGGGCTGGAGTAGTTGCGGCGAACTGTTGCTTTCAATTGCCCCAGTACGCGGCCAGCGGCTTCGGCATCTTCACACAGAACAGAAAGTCCGCCGACGCGCTCGCCGTAAAGGGAGAAAATTTTCGAGAACGAATTGCTCACCAGAGCGGGTAATCCAGCGCTGGCAATGGCGCGAATAGCGTAGGCATCCTCTTCCATACCGGCACCAAATCCTTGATAGGCAATATCGAGGAATGGAATAAGCTCGCGGGATTTGAGAATTTCAATCACCGCATCCCACTGATCATTAGTGAGATCGGCACCCGTTGGGTTGTGGCAACATGGATGCAGCAACACAATACTGCGGGCAGGTAATGTTTTCAGCGTCGCCAACAGGTCATTAAAGCGCACGCCGTTAGTCGCTTCGTCATACCAGGGGTAAGTACTCACTTCGAATCCAGCCCCGGCGAATATTGCTACGTGGTTTTCCCAGGTAGGATCGCTGACCCAGACGCCTGATTCCGGGAAGTAGCGTTTCAGGAAATCCGCGCCCACTTTCAATGCCCCTGAGCCGCCAAGGGTTTGAATGGTTGCTACGCGCTGTTGTTGCAGTACTGGATGGTCCGCACCAAACAGCAGCGGCGCAATGGCATGGCGATAGCTGTTAAGCCCTTCCATCGGTAAATAAAGCGAAGCGCCATGAGGCTGCGCATTCAGGCGCGCTTCCGCCTCCGCCACGGCTTGCAGTTGTGGAATAATTCCGTCTTCGTTGTAGTACAGACCGATACTTAAATTCACTTTGTCGCTGCGAGGGTCTTCTTTAAAACGCTCCATAAGCGTAAGAATCGGGTCGCCAGCGTAGGCGTCAACTTTTTGAAACACGCGATGGTTCTCCAGGTTTACGGGCAGGTGGTTAAAACACAATAAACCGGAAGAAGGCGAAGATCGAGTGGATGTTCAGGAGCGAACGGCAATTAGCAACAGAGTGAGACTCATGACAAACGTACATCCGCCAGAGGCACGACCTTTATAAGAGCATGAAAGAACATCAACTTATTGAATTTTTAGGATTTTATTGGCCGGATAAGGCATTCACGCCGCATCCGGCACAGACAATCAAATATTACAGAACGATTAATCCACGTATTTCATCGCGACCCTTGAAGTCAGGCGCGTAATAAGTTCGTAAGCGCTTACTTTCGTCATTTCAGCGATACGTTCTACGGGCAAACCTTCGCCCCATAGAATGACCGGATCCCCGGCTTTGTCCTGCGCTTGTGGACCTAAGTCTACGCAGATCATATCCATCGCCACGCGCCCGACAATCGGTACTTCGCGACCGTTCACCAGCACTGGCGTACCGGACGGCGCGGCGCGCGGATAACCATCGCCATAGCCCATCGCGACTACGCCAAGACGGGTATCACGTTCGCTTACCCAGGTTCCACCATAACCAACAGGTTCTCCGGCTTTATGCTCACGCACGGCAATCAGGCTGGAGGTTAGTGACATCACTGGCTGACAGCCAAAATCGGCACCGGTGGAGCGATCTTCCAGCGGCGAGACGCCATAAAGAATGATGCCCGGGCGCACCCAGTCAAAATGCGACTGTGGCCACAGCAGAATGCCACCCGATGCGGCAATGGAACGTTGACCAGGTTTGCCTTCGCAAAAGGTATTAAAGATAGCGAGTTGTTTCTCGGTTGCGCCACATTTTGGTTCATCCGCGCGCGCAAAATGGCTGACGATATTCACCGGCTGACGAACGTTTTTGCACTGGGTCAGGCGATGATAAAACGCCTCAGCCTGTTCCGGCCTTACGCCCAGACGGTGCATACCGGTATCGAGTTTCATCCAGACGGTAACCGGCTCGTCCAGGCTAGCCTCTTCCAGCGCAGCCAGCTGTTCTTCGTTATGCACGGCGGTATGAAAATGTTGCGCAGAAATCGTCGGCAGATCTCTGGCATCAAAAAAGCCTTCGAGTAACAGTACAGGTTTGGTGATTCCCCCCGCACGCAGTCGCAGAGCTTCTTCGAGACGGGCTACGCCAAAGGCGTCAGCATCGGGGAGCGTTCGCGCGGTCTCAAGAAGACCGTGACCATAAGCGTTCGCTTTCACCACCGCAACCATTTTACTGGCAGGGGCCAGTTCACGAAGACGTTGCAGGTTGTGTCGCAGAGCGCGGCGGTTAATCACAACAGTTGCCGCTTGCATTTGTGTTCCTTGATAAGTGTTTGCTTTAATTACCTAATTCATAAAATAATTATTATTCGTCGTCGTACTGCGGCCCCGCATAGTTGTCGAAGCGCGACCATTGACCGTTAAAGGTCAGGCGTACCGTCCCGATTGGGCCGTTACGTTGTTTACCGATAATAATTTCCGCGATGCCTTTTAAATCACTGTTTTCGTGATACACCTCATCACGATAGATAAACATGATCAAGTCCGCATCCTGCTCGATAGAGCCAGATTCACGCAGGTCGGAGTTGACCGGGCGTTTGTCGGCACGTTGTTCCAGAGAACGGTTCAACTGGGACAGCGCCACCACCGGCACGTTCAGTTCTTTCGCCAGTGCTTTCAGCGAGCGGGAGATTTCTGCAATTTCCAGCGTACGGTTATCGGAAAGCGCCGGTACGCGCATCAGTTGCAGGTAGTCGATCATGATAAGCCCGATGCCGCCGTGTTCACGGGCAATACGGCGTGCGCGGGAACGCACTTCCGTTGGCGTCAGGCCGGAGGAGTCATCGATATAGATATTGCGTTTTTCGAGCAAAATACCCATGGTGCCGGAAATGCGCGCCCAGTCTTCATCATCGAGCTGCCCGGTACGGATTTTAGTCTGGTCAACGCGCGACAGCGACGCCAGAGAACGCATCATAATCTGTTCTGAAGGCATCTCCAGCGAGAAGATAAGTACCGGTTTATCCTGCAACATCGCCGCGTTTTCGACGAGGTTCATCGCAAATGTTGTTTTACCCATCGACGGACGCGCGGCGACGATGATCAAATCCGACGGCTGCAAGCCAGCGGTTTTTTTGTTGAGATCGTCATAACCGGTGTTTACTCCGGTAACGCCATCGTGTGGCTGCTGAAACAACTGCTCAATACGCGCCACGGTTGCGTCGAGCACATCGGCGATGTTCTTCGGCCCTTCGTCTTTGTTTGCACGACTTTCGGCAATTTTAAAGACGCGGGATTCAGCAAGGTCCAGCAGATCTTCGCTGGTACGCCCCTGCGGATCAAAACCGGCTTCAGCAATCTCATTCGCAACCGAGATCATCTCACGGACAACGGCACGTTCACGCACGATGTCCGCATAGGCACTGATGTTCGCCGCACTTGGCGTATTTTTTGACAGCTCTGCCAGATAAGCAAAACCACCGACGCTATCGAGTTGCCCCTGGCGTTCCAGCGATTCCGCAAGGGTAATCAGATCGATAGGACTACCGCTTTCCTGCAAACGCGCCATTTCAGTAAAGATATGGCGGTGTGGGCGGGTGTAAAAATCGTCTGCCACCACACGCTCGGCTACATCGTCCCAGCGTTCGTTATCCAGCATTAAACCGCCCAACACCGACTGCTCCGCTTCGATCGAGTGCGGAGGCACTTTCAGCCCGGCAACTTGTGGATCGCGTTCGCGGGGTTCAGCCTGCTGTTTGTTGAAGGGTTTATTTCCTGCCATAGTGAATGGAGTTACCGAGATAAAGAATGGGTCGAAACTTTACCATATGAAGCAGACCCTGACGATACGTTCTGGAGGACACATGGCAACACGAATTGAATTTCACAAGCACGGTGGCCCGGAAGTACTTCAAGCCGTAGAGTTCACTCCTGCCGATCCGGCAGAGAATGAAATCCAGGTCGAAAATAAAGCCATCGGCATCAATTTTATCGACACGTATATCCGCAGCGGCCTTTACCCGCCGCCATCACTACCCAGCGGATTAGGTACCGAAGCGGCAGGCATCGTGAGTAAAGTCGGCAGTGGTGTAAAGCATATTAAGGCAGGCGATCGTGTAGTCTATGCGCAGTCGGCGTTAGGCGCTTACAGCTCTGTGCATAACATTAATGCGGATAAAGCGGCGATTCTGCCTGCGGCAATTTCTTTTGAACAAGCTGCAGCATCTTTCCTGAAAGGCTTAACGGTTTATTATCTGCTGCGCAAAACCTATGAAATTAAACCCGATGAACAGTTCCTGTTCCACGCAGCGGCTGGCGGCGTTGGCTTAATTGCCTGCCAGTGGGCAAAAGCCCTGGGCGCGAAACTTATCGGCACCGTAGGAACCGCGCAAAAAGCGCAGAGCGCGCTAAAAGCCGGCGCGTGGCAGGTTATTAACTATCGTGAAGAGAATCTGGTCGAGCGATTGAAAGAGATCACCGGCTGTAAGAAAGTGCGCGTAGTGTACGATTCCGTGGGCAGAGACACCTGGGAACGGTCGCTGGATTGCCTGCAACGCCGCGGCTTAATGGTCAGTTTTGGCAACTCATCAGGTGCGGTTACCGGTGTGAACTTAGGCATTCTCAATCAAAAAGGCTCGTTGTATGTGACACGCCCTTCCCTGCAAGGCTATATCACCACGCGGGAGGAATTAACCGAGGCCAGTAATGAACTGTTCTCTTTGATTGCCAGCGGTGTGATTAAGGTCGATGTCGCCGAGCAGCAGAAATATCCGCTGAAGGATGCGCAGCGTGCGCATGAGATTCTGGAAAGCCGGGCGACGCAAGGTTCCAGCCTGCTGATTCCATAAAAGAAATAGGGCTTCCACCTGGGAAGCCCTTTCTTTTTATAGTTCGGCTGTATGTAGGGTACAGCACGATGAATCTGTTAGAGGCGCAATAGTGACAGATTTGATTATCAATTCCTATTTTGTTCTAAGGATAAAACCTTAGGTTGTGATCATCCGCACAATCCCTTAGTAACGCCAGCGGTCATAACGCTGATATTTCGGCACTTTTGGTGCTTTAATCGCCTTAATAACCCACACCACCGCAATCGCCAGTAGTAACCACGGCAGCAACTTAATCATCAATGCCAGCATACCGCCGAGGAACATAATGGCCGTCGCCACAACCAGCGCGGCGATAATGCCCAGCAACGAAACGCCGGTGACCATCAGCATGACAAAAAAGCCAAACACAAAAAGTAGTTCCAGCATGATGCTCTCCCAAATATGAAATCTCTTGCTGGCATTACAAGAATCATGCCAAAAATAATCTATTGATTTAACAGCAAAACGCCCCGCGACGGTGCGCAGGGCGTGGTGAATTTGACTACTTTTTGGTGAAAAGTTAACGCTTATCCGCCACCAGTTTGAGCGCGTGTTCCAGCACATTAATGTCTGCACCCGCTTTATGGGCATTTTCACTTAAATAACGCCGCCACTGCCGCGCGCCAGGAATACCCTGGAACAAGCCCAACATATGCCGGGTAATATGGCCGAGATACGTCCCCTGGCTGAGTTCACGCTCAATGTACGGATACATGGCGCGCACTACCGCCACCGGATCGGCATCGGTATCCGAGGAACCAAAGATCTCCCGGTCTACCGCCGCCAGAATACCCGGATTCTGATACGCCTCGCGCCCGACCATCACGCCATCCATATGTTGCAGGTGTGCTTTGGCCTCTTCCAGCGACTTGATACCACCGTTAATCGACATTGTCAGATGCGGAAAGTCACGCTTCAGTTGATACACACGCGGATAATCGAGCGGCGGGATTTCACGGTTTTCTTTCGGGCTTAACCCCGAAAGCCAGGCTTTACGTGCGTGGATGATAAACATCTCACACTCGCCTTTGCCGGAAACGGTGTTGATGAAATCGCAGAGAAATTCATAGCTGTCCTGGTCATCGATGCCAATACGCGTTTTCACCGTCACTGGAATCGACACCACATCGCGCATCGCTTTCACGCAGTCGGCAACCAGCTGCGCATTACCCATCAGACACGCACCAAACATGCCGTTCTGCACCCGGTCAGACGGGCAGCCGACATTCAGGTTGATCTCATCATATCCGCGCGCTTCTGCCAGCTTTGCACACTGCGCCAGCGCCGCCGGATCGCTACCGCCGAGTTGCAACGCTACCGGATGTTCTTCTTCACTGTACGCCAGGTAATCACCTTTACCGTGAATAATCGCCCCTGTGGTCACCATTTCGGTATACAGCAACGTATTGCGGGAAAGCAGACGCAAGAAATAGCGGCAATGTCTGTCCGTCCAGTCGAGCATTGGTGCAACGCTAAACCGACCACTCCAGTGAACGTCAGTTTTTTCAGGCATTGCGCTGGTTTGGTTGATTTTTTGCATTTCAGAATTACCGTGCATTTTCAAATGTAGAGATTATTTTATCGATATATCATTGGGTTATGTTATTCAGCATCACTGTTCAGGAGGCTCAATAGCGGGGTACTATACCATAACAACAGGAAGCGCCTGTCTCATTGCAAAAGAAAATTGAGATCAAATCAAGGCATGAAGCTCTCACGAAGTGATGGAAATAATCTTATTAGCCGTTAGCCTTGTTAAGGACAATGATAAACAATCCAGGTTCGACGATAAATAAAAAATCACACATTAAACTCCGGTGATATCTCTTCCTGCTAATGGCACTGATAGAAGAAAAAAGAACCCAATAAGTATTAGGTTCTTTTATGTAATGCCTTCCATACCATCGAAGAACTTCACATATTATTTCGCCGATTTAACCCCGAACAAATCATAAATTAAATTAGAAGTATCTGTAAGTATTTTAATCTTTTCCTTTGAGTTTGGGTCAAACGACTTAGCAAAGTCAATTAATTTCGGTGCAGCATCTCGCATTTTGCTTAAAATATCAGGTTCGAGCTTTCCTTCATTCACCAGAAGTGACATTTTATCCAGATAGTCATCAAATTTCATCCCCCCCGGTCCGCCAGATGCTTCATCTCTCCCAGGTACTTCTTCATATCACGTTGAGATAATTCTTCAAACTGAGCTGTCAGATAGTTCTCATTATATTCATTAATATTCACTTTTTCTGCTCCGGCTAAATCTGTGTAGGCACTAGAATATGAAATTGAAATTAACAGCGAAGCAAATAATTTTAAGCTGTTGTCATCATGTTCCTGGCAGGCATTAACAAACGTTAAAAAACCAGAACCTATTGCTTGAAAATGTATATTCGCTAAAGGTTCATTATCCTTAGATTCCTCATAAAATAGCTGAACCGTGGAGGGAAGGCCATTCTTAGTTTCTACATCAAAAGTACATCGTTCAATGGGAGTCGCATCTTTATTATCCCCAGGATTACATATACTATTAATCGCGAAATGAAAAATAGCCCGGTCAACAACTGATGCAATAAAGTCACGATCGTTTAAATCCTCATCAGTGCAATCGTCAATATACTTATTGACCCACATTTTGAGATCATTTATTTGCTCAATTAAAAACACATTTTTTTACGTGCATGCCATAAATTATGCGTGATTCGTTGAATAAACAAATCTATTTTTGCAATAATTATATCCCGATGACGCAGCGCTGCATAATCAATAGATTTACCATATATATTATTTAATTTACCTTTGATTGAACCTCTATTATCTAATTTATCTTTGATTGCATCTTCATTATCGAATTGATTTGAATTGAGTGTTTTATTAAAGTATCCAGTTGCACCGGGTATTATCTTCAACATGATTCATCTACCTTTTTTGTCGTACCGTGTCCTCCTTATAATTCTTTTGCCATCTGGTCACTATCAAAAATCGCTCATAATTTCTGAACTACAGGTATGCGTTTAAACCCAGTTAAATAAATAGCGAGTTAACTTGAAGCAATTTATTTAAAAATGAATTATTAATTATTATCGTGTTGATAATGGTACGACAAGGCAACACAACACCTTACCTACAAAACAGAAAATCAACATTACGGCAACAATAAGGGTTCTCGGTGTTTTTCCTGGAACATGGTAAAGTAAGGACATTCTTAACCCCCACTTTGAGGTGCCCGATGGAAAAGACCACAACGCAGGAGTTATTAGCGCAGGCTGAAAAAATCTGCGCGCAGCGTAATGTGCGCCTGACCCCACAGCGCCTGGAAGTGTTGCGCCTGATGAGTCTGCAGGATGGCGCTATCAGCGCTTATGATCTGCTTGATTTACTGCGCGAAGCTGAACCGCAAGCCAAGCCGCCAACGGTTTATCGCGCGCTGGATTTTCTGCTTGAGCAAGGTTTTGTGCATAAGGTGGAATCCACCAACAGTTATGTGCTCTGTCATCTGTTCGACCAGCCCACGCATACGTCAGCCATGTTTATATGCGATCGCTGCGGCGCGGTGAAAGAAGAGTGTGCAGAAGGCGTGGAAGACATTATGCATACGCTGGCGGCAAAAATGGGGTTTGCCCTGCGGCATAATGTGATTGAAGCACATGGGCTCTGTGCGGCATGCGTGGAAGTGGAAGCGTGTCGTCATCCTGAACAGTGCCAGCATGATCACTCTGTGCAGGTGAAAAAGAAACCGCGTTAAGAGGGCGTACATCCTTGTACACGTCGGGCAGGAGGGATTAATTACCAGCGATATTCATTGCGGGTTTCCCAATCCACGACCTCTTTTTCTGCCTGATCTTTCTGATAACCATAACGTTCCTGGATTTTACCGACCAGTTGATCACGTTTACCTTCAATGATCGTCATATCATCATCGGTCAGTTTGCCCCATTGCTCTTTCACTTTACCTTTAAACTGTTTCCAGTTACCGCCGGCTTCATCTTTATTCATAATCAAGACCTCATCGTTAGGTTGTGAATGAGAGTACGTTCACTTTTCTTCTGAACGTGAGATTAAGTGTAGTCAGCAATTTGGCTTAGGATAATTTATTCAGAATTTTTAACCGTCACGTTGCGGCAAACCAGGTACCGTTGCGCCAGTGACGCCGCCAGATAGCCGCCAGAGAAAGCCCGCGCAACGCCAGAAAGACGGTTAATGCCAGCCACAAACCATGATTACCCAGCCACGGCAGCGTAAGGAGCGTCAGCGCAAAACCTGCGGCGGCCACCGCCATACTGTTACGCATTTCGGCGGCACGCGTTGCGCCTATAAACATGCCGTCCAGCAGATAACACCAGACGCCAACCAACGGCAAAATCACCTGCCAGATAAGATAGCGGTCAGCCAGCTGCTGAATCTGGGTTAACGACGTCAGCAACGCAATGATGTGTTCCCCTGCCAGCAAATAAACCACCGAAAACAGTAACGCTACAATCCCCGACTGGCGGCACGCTGCCCGCCATACATCCAGCAACTGGCTACCGTCGCGCGCACCGTATGCCTGACCGGAGTGCGCTTCAACCGCGTAGGCAAAACCATCAAGCGCATAGGCGGTAAAGGTGAGTAGCGTCATCAGAACCGCGTTAACAGCGACAATGTCACTCCCCAGTCGCGCACCAAGTACGGTGATCGCGCCGAAACAGAGTTGCAACAACAGCGAACGCAGCATGATATCGCGGTTAAGCGCCAGCAAGCGACGGAAGTTTCCTCGCCAGGCAGTTTTCAGCATTTCGCCGGAAATTCCGCGTAGTTTGAGGATTTTACGCACCATTAGCAGACCAATCAGCAATGTTGCATATTCCGCAATAACCGTCGCCAGCGCCGCGCCCTGCACGTTCATATGCAGCCCCATCACCAGCCAGACATCCAGCACAATGTTGAGGATATTGCCGACCACTAACAAAATTACTGGCGCACGGGCATATTGCACGCCGAGTAACCAACCGAGTAATACCAGATTCGCCAGCGACGCCGGAGCGCTTAACCAGCGGATTTCAAGAAAGCGCCGCGCCTGTTCCAGGACCGCTTCACTACCGCCAACAATATGCAGCGCCAGATCGATAATCGGTGTACGCAGCAGCGCAATTAACGCCCCAGCCCCCAACGCCAACAGCAACGGTTGCACCAGCGCACGGGCTAATGCCTGAGGATTTTTGGCACCATAAGCCTGCGCAGTCAGCCCGGTGGTGCTCATGCGTAAAAACAGCAACAGCATAAAGAGAAAGCTGGTCGCCGTTGCACCAACCGCCACGCCGCCCAAATAAACCGGGCTATCAAGATGACCAATTACCGCCGTATCGACCAGTCCCAGCAACGGAACGGTGATATTGGAGAAAATCATGGGTAAGGCGAGATGCCAAAGTGCTTTATCAGATGAAGTGAGGAATGCCATGCAGACAAGCCTGATGAAGAGAGATGAAAAACAAACCGCGACGCCTGGCGGCATCGCGGTCTCAGAGATATGTTACAGCCAGTCGCCGTTGCGAATAACCCCAACCGCCAGCCCTTCAATGGTGAAGCTCTGCTGACGAAGGTCAACGACAATTGGTTTAAACTCGCTATTTTCTGGCAACAGTTCGACTTTATTGCCCTGTTTTTTCAGGCGCTTAACGGTAACTTCGTCATCAATACGTGCGACAACGACCTGACCGTTACGTACATCCTGAGTTTTATGCACTGCCAGCAAGTCACCATCCATAATGCCGATATCTTTCATCGACATCCCGCTGACGCGCAGCAGGAAATCAGCATTCGGCTTGAACAAGGAAGGATCGACCTGATAATGACCTTCAATATGCTGTTGCGCCAGAAGCGGTTCACCGGCAGCCACACGACCTACCAGCGGCAACCCTTCTTCCTCTTCCTGCAACAGACGAATCCCGCGTGATGCGCCGGAAACAATTTCAATAACGCCTTTGCGTGCCAGCGCCTTCAGATGTTCTTCAGCCGCGTTTGGGGAACGGAACCCCAAACGCTGCGCGATTTCCGCACGCGTCGGCGGCATACCTGTCTGGCTGATGTGATCACGGATGAGATCAAACACCTCTTGTTGCCTGGCCGTTAACGCTTTCATTCCGCCCCCTGGGTGTATATACAGTTATGCTGTGAGTATATACAGCAAAAGGCGATTTTGGAACCATAAACTGCACAATAAACCAGAGATTTATCGAAATCTGGAAGGGTTATCCAAAATGCGACCATAACAGAATGCACCAGGTAATCACGGCGACGATAATGGCAATCAGCACCGCGGCGGATCCCATATCTTTAGCGCGTCCGGAAAGCTCATGGTATTCAGAGCCAATTCGGTCAACCACTGCTTCGATGGCGCTATTGAGAATTTCCACAATCATCACCAGCATCACGGAGCTGATAAGCAGCACGCGGGTAATTGCGTCCACATCCAGCCAGCAGGCGATGACCACCGCCAACAATACCGCTACGCCTTCCTGACGGAATGCCGCTTCGTTGATCCATGCAGCGCGTAAACCTTTCCAGGAATAGCCAGCAGCTTTGATAATTCGGGTGAATCCAGTGGTATTATTGGCCATTGAAAGAACCTTTTTACATTATGAGCGTCAATATCAGTGTACCGTTAAATCCGATGATTCGGGTTTGCGTAACGCCGCGCGAAACATGAGCGGATACCACAGAATTTCCCATGACTTTCTGCTATCCTTGCCGCGCATTTGCATTATTAACCAGAGGCTTTACATCGTTTATGTCCGGCTGGCCACGAATTTACTACAAATTACTGAATTTACCATTAAGCATCCTGGTAAAAAGCAAGTCTATTCCGGCAGATCCTGCCCCGGAACTGGGGCTGGATACTTCTCGTCCAATTATGTACGTTTTACCGTACAACTCGAAAGCAGATTTGCTGACGTTACGCGCCCAGTGTCTGGCTCATGACTTGCCTGACCCGTTAGAGCCGCTGGAAATCGACGGCACGCTACTGCCGCGCTATGTGTTCATTCACGGCGGGCCGCGTGTATTCACCTATTACACGCCGAAAGAAGAGTCTATTAAGCTGTTCCACGACTATCTCGATTTGCACCGTAGCAACCCAAATCTGGATGTGCAGATGGTGCCAGTATCGGTGATGTTTGGTCGCGCGCCGGGGCGTGAAAAAGGCGAAGTAAACCCGCCGCTGCGTATGCTTAACGGCGTACAGAAATTTTTCGCCGTACTGTGGCTCGGTCGCGACAGTTTTGTGCGTTTCTCGCCGTCAGTTTCGCTGCGCCGTATGGCGGATGAACACGGCACGGATAAAACTATCGCACAGAAACTGGCGCGCGTGGCGCGTATGCACTTTGCCCGTCAACGTCTGGCTGCTGTGGGCCCACGTCTGCCTGCTCGTCAGGATCTGTTTAATAAGCTGCTCGCCTCCCGCGCCATTGCCAAAGCGGTAGAAGATGAAGCGCGCAGCAAAAAAATCTCCCATGAAAAAGCGCAGCAGAACGCGATTGCGCTGATGGAAGAGATTGCGGCGAATTTCTCTTACGAGATGATCCGCCTGACTGACCGCATTCTGGGCTTCACCTGGAACCGACTTTATCAGGGCATCAACGTCCATAACGCCGAGCGCGTTCGCCAGCTGGCCCACGACGGTCATGAGCTGGTGTATGTGCCTTGCCACCGCAGTCACATGGACTACCTGCTACTTTCTTACGTGCTGTACCACCAGGGGCTGGTGCCGCCGCATATCGCCGCCGGGATCAACCTGAACTTCTGGCCGGCCGGGCCGATTTTCCGCCGTCTGGGGGCGTTCTTTATTCGCCGTACTTTTAAAGGCAATAAACTTTATTCCACCGTTTTCCGTGAGTATCTCGGCGAACTGTTCAGCCGTGGTTATTCCGTCGAGTACTTCGTGGAAGGCGGTCGTTCCCGCACGGGGCGTTTGCTGGATCCGAAAACCGGTACGCTGTCGATGACCATTCAGGCGATGCTGCGTGGCGGCACGCGTCCGATTACGCTGATTCCGATCTATATCGGTTATGAGCACGTCATGGAAGTGGGTACTTACGCCAAAGAACTGCGCGGCGCGACGAAAGAGAAAGAGAGCCTGCCGCAGATGCTGCGCGGTTTAAGCAAGCTGCGTAATCTCGGTCAGGGTTACGTCAACTTCGGTGAACCAATGCCGTTGATGACCTACCTTAACCAGCACGTACCAGACTGGCGTGAATCTATCGATCCCATCGAAGCGGTGCGTCCGGCCTGGTTAACGCCGACGGTCAATAATATTGCTGCCGATCTGATGGTACGCATTAACAACGCAGGCGCGGCAAACGCCATGAACCTGTGTTGTACTGCGCTTCTGGCATCACGTCAGCGCTCACTCACCCGCGAGCAGTTAACCGAGCAACTCAACTGCTACCTGGATCTGATGCGCAACGTACCTTACTCCACAGACTCTACCGTTCCTTCAGCCAGCGCCAGCGAGCTTATCGATCACGCGCTGCAAATGAACAAGTTTGAAGTCGAGAAAGACACTATCGGCGACATCATCATTCTGCCACGCGAGCAAGCGGTGCTGATGACCTACTATCGCAACAACATTGCGCATATGTTGGTGCTGCCTTCGCTGATGGCGGCAATTGTCACCCAGCATCGCCACATCTCCCGCGACGTATTGATGGAGCACGTCAATGTGCTTTACCCAATGCTGAAAGCGGAGCTGTTCCTGCGCTGGGATCGCGACGAGTTGCCGGACGTTATTGATGCGCTGGCAAATGAGATGCAACGTCAGGGGCTGATTACCCTGCAAGATGATGAGTTGCATATCAACCCGGCGCATTCTCGCACCCTACAGCTGCTGGCCGCAGGCGCGCGCGAAACGCTGCAACGTTATGCCATCACCTTCTGGTTGTTGAGTGCCAACCCGTCGATCAACCGCGGTACGCTGGAGAAAGAGAGCCGCACCGTCGCGCAACGTCTCTCCGTGCTGCACGGCATCAACGCGCCGGAGTTCTTCGACAAGGCGGTGTTCAGTTCTCTGGTGCTGACGCTGCGTGATGAAGGGTATATCAGCGATAGCGGCGACGCCGAACCGGCAGAAACGATGAAGGTTTATCAGTTGCTGGCGGAGTTGATTACATCAGACGTGCGTTTGACGATTGAGAGTGCGACGCAGGGCGAAGGGTAATCAGAGAGAATTGCCGGATGCGGCGAAAACGCCTTATCCGGCCTTCCATAATCTGCAAATTCAATAAATTGCGATGTGTTGTGTAGGCCTGAGAAGCGCCGCGCATAAGGCAACCCAGAAGAAAGCCGGATGATCATCCGGCTTTTTTACATCATCAGAAATGCCAGTAACTCATTGCCAGTCCTAAAAACAGTACCAGACCAACATAGTTATTATTCATAAATGCTTTAAAGCAGGCTTCACGCTCGCGGTTGGCAATCAGTTTTTGTTGATAAACAAACAGCGCGCCAGCCACCACAATTGACCAGTAATATCCCCAGCCTAAGCCATTTAACTCACCGATGATCGCCATCAGTGCCAGTACGCCAATCTGCAAAATACCAATAATCAATTTATCGTATTGGCCGAACAGGATTGCCGTGGATTTAATGCCAATCTTCACATCATCATCGCGGTCAACCATCGCATACTGCGTGTCGTAAGCCACCGCCCAGAGAATATTGGCGAGGAACATTAACCAGCAACTCAATGGCACCGACTCACTCACAGCGGCAAAAGCCATTGGAATCGACCAGCCAAACGCCGCGCCCAGCACCACTTGCGGGAGATGGGTATACCGCTTCATAAACGGGTACACCCACGCCAACGCCAGAGCGGCAATCGACAACAGAATGGTCATCGTATTCAGCGTCAGTACCAGTAAAAACGAAATCAGTACCAGCACTACAAACAGCGCGCGCGCCTCTTTCTCTGTTACCGCGCCGCTGGGAAGTGGTCGGTTCGCCGTGCGCTTAACATGACCATCAAACTTTCGGTCAGCATAATCATTCACCACACATCCAGCAGCGCGCATCAGCCAGACACCCGCGACAAATACCGCCAGGATCCAGAGCTGAGGAACGCCCGGTGTCGCCACCCACAACGCCCATAATGTTGGCCAGAGCAGCAGTAACGCGCCAATTGGCTTATCCGTACGCATTAAGCGATGAAACGCCAGCAGCTTATTCTGCGTCAGACTCCACTCCATATTTTTTTCCTCTTAGTACAACGGTGACGCCGGTAAAAACAGTTCTGTTAGCAACAGCGGTTTACCGCTTAATCGCAGGCGGGAACGTCGCCCCCACAGTCCGGCATCACGGCCTATCTCAATAAAGTCCCGGGTTAATGTCGATGATGTGAACAGATAGCGTCCTAACGGCGTTTTACCCAATTTTTGTAACGCCAGCTCCGGCCCGCTTAACGTTGACACAGGAACGACGGTACGACCGGCAAGCCACGGTTCACCATCGGCACATAACAAAATTTCACGTAACCAGTAACGAGACTCTTTCGGCAGCAGCGGCAGTTCTTCGGGGATTTCATTCTGCTCGACAAACCCTTCGCGGATCATCGTCACGCTTACCGTTTTTCCCTGCTGTTCAAAACGTTTTGTCATGGAATCCTCCAGCAACAGCCAGTCGAGCAGTTGCGGTTCCAGGGCAGGGATCTCTTTAAAATAGCGCAGCGCACGCAGTTGCGTTAACGCGGGGTGTGACATGCCGAACTCTCCGTTACATAACGTAAAGGCATTGTATCGCAGAAAAGTGTTTACGGGAGATGTAAAGCAAATTAAGTGATCTAATACGCAACAAAAACGCAACAATCGCATGAAGTGGTAAAACGCTGTTGAACCTTACGCTTTGCCGATGCCCGCGCTGGAGAGGGCAACCATAGGGGCATCACCGCCCAGGATGCCAGGAACGGTGATGTTTTCCTTTACTTAAACACCCTTATTCATTATACGATGAGCTCGCCAACTCGCAGTAAAAATGGGGAAAAGCGCATATTTACCATGAGATTTGGAGCTGAAAAGTGTTTCCTGAGTAAGATTAACAGGCAACATCTCATGTCTGGATTTGTAGATATACGTGGAATTCCAATTGGTATCTTTTGTAGGATTCAACATATCATGTAAGCGCTGGGAGCTTACCACCATAACAGGCCCATCATCGACAGAGGAGAACAGGATAAATATATTATCGTTTCGTGTTAATTTATTAGTGTTAAAGGTTCTTAACTTTTCTTCAGTTTCTATAAATATAGGTGAAACATCATCACTACGAATCCACTCTTTATAAAGATACCAGGCATTTGCTTTGATCATATCATCCGTTGATCGTAAGGCCTGATCGATAAGTTGGATAAAAAAATTGTTATTTTTATCAATCAGCCCTTTATTCATATTAAACCTGTTAATAAAATGGATCATCTGTTGGGTATCGAAATCCACCTTGCTGAATCGATGTTGACGCATAAAATCATCGAACTTGTTATCTTCACCAGAATGGATATAACTGCGTATAATTGGATCTTTTATATAAGGACAATGGCTAAATGTTTTCTTCATATTCTCAATAAAGTTTTTATTAACAATATTAAGAATTTTTAATTGCATAACCAGTTTTACTGCCAGAACGGATTTCAATATCATTGCATTATCTGGCAATGTATCAATCATTTTTATAATGTTATTGATATAACCATCGAGATCTTCATTCCCAAATATATCTGAATAATCAATAGTTAATTCCAATTGTTCTGTAATGCAATCTTTAAAATTCCCTGTCGATATTCGCACATGATCAAACATAACAGCTGTCATATTCGATTTAATAAATGATATTTCTTTGGCAGACAGAAACTCTGCTCTGGTGAAGTGCGAAGCGTAAAGATAACAATTATCGAAGTTTGAATTTCTAATCTGATATTCGCGAAAATTACTCTGAGTAAGTTGACTCTGCGAGAAGTCAACTGTATCAAGAATATTTTTGCTGAAATCGACACATTCACCACTCGCTTTGATAAAAATCACATTGTGTAAACGTCGACATCTAAATATGACATTATCAACTATTGCAGTAGTAAAATTGCAATCCCCAATTTCTTTACATTCGAATGTTACATGTTGTAGATTTGATGATAAAAAAGACACCTTCGATATAACGTCACCTTTAAAATGACAACTTGTTAAATCCAAATCAGACAGGTCGATATACCCCTGCGCATCTTTATCCATCAGAAAATTGCAAGCGCATTCAATTTTTTTCATTTCTGTAGAATTTTACACTTATAGTATCATTACTGATTGAGACTTCACGAAACATATTTATTGCATGATTTTTTCGTTCCGTTGTTTTATATTTGAAAAAATATTGCTGATATAAATAAAGTTATCTCTGTTTAAACCTGGCACCCCATTGAAATTACGTAGTAAATCAAGATCTACTATATTATTTCCTTGCACCACATCATGTTTCATCAAAGAGTTATTGCCGCCAGAATTTAGGATATGACTTATCATAAAACCTCTGCATAACAGAAATAAAATAACCTGGAAAAGTAGCCTGAATGTCCAGACACTACCGGCGAAAGGAAAAGAATCTCTGATAAGGCATTGAGATAATGGATATTCTTAGTGAAGAAGAAGTGAGTTACTATAAAAAATCGCTCATATCCCAGGAAGGAAGCATAAAAAAAGGTGCGCCAGGAGACGCACCAGTTGTTGCAAAATCAGCACTGTGGGGCGTAATTACCCCTTGCCTTTTACACTGCTGATAAAGGTGGAACGGGCAGATGTCGATCCCAGGCGTTCAGCTTCATCAAGCAGTTTTAACGCCTTATCAACATCACCTTTCGCGACAGCGTTTTTGATCGCGGTATTAAAATAACTTTCCGTGTCGTTGAGCATCGGCTCGCTTTTCTTCACCGGTGCCGGAGCGGGTGCAGCCACAGCTGGTGCCGCCGTGTTACCTACCGTAACCGGAGCTGGAGCGGAAGAACCAAATAAAGGTCCTACCAACACGCTGGAGCTGGAGTTCGTTTTCACTTTCAGTTTCAGTAAGCCATCGGTGGTATGACGAGCAACCGGATCGGGGATATCCGGGATCGAGTTACCGACGCCCTTGGCATAGGCTTTAGCCGGGTCGAGCAGTTGGGTCGTCTGCTGGAGATCTTTTTCCGTGGTAAAGACCAGAACATAAAGTTTTTGCTGCCCCAACGCCGGTGTCAGGCGCATAACGCCTTCCAGCCGATCTGCACTCATCACGCCTGGTTCCTGGTAGGTGAAATAACTGCTGGGGAAGAAGGCTGATGGGGTCATGTTCTGATCAAGAATCAGCACGTTCGGCGCAAAAACGCTGGTTTGTTTGTTCACTTCGCTGGTCAGCGTCAGGGTCAGTTCGCCAATGTTTGCCGGGACGCTGTACGCAGCAACCGGACCACTGATGCCGGGAACGTTCAGTTGTTGGCCGCCGGTCGCCAGTTGGGTGGTCTGGGTTTTAGATTGATCGACCGGTGTCCAGGTGAGTTGTTGCAGCGCGGCAGATGGAATGGCTGGCGCGTCGCTGGTGTTTTGCGGTACGTAGTTAACATCGGCAAGGCTGATTCCAGGCGCGCTTGCCAGTAACCCTGCTGATAAACAGAGGGCGATGAGACTTTTATTCATTTTCATTGTTTTCACCTCAAAATCTGGAGCTCAGCGGTAGCCAGGCAATAGCGCGCTAAACCCGATAATCAGAGGGGCTTTCGCCCCTTTCAGATAATGACAACCTGTTTTTATGCCGGATGCGGCGTAAACGCCTTATCCGGCCTACATTTGACAGCCGTTGTAGGCCTGATAAGACGCGCAAGCGTCGCATCAGGCGTTGGTTGTCGAATGCGGCGTAAACGCCTTATCCGGCCCAGGTTTTGCTATTACCACCAGATTTCCATCTGGGCACCGAAGGTCCACTCGTCGCTGTCGCCACGACCGAAGCTGCCGCCGTTGAAATCAGCAGGAACGGCTTTGCCGTAGTTCGGGTTAACCTTGCTATCGCCGTTGTAGTCATAACCCCATTTCTCATCCCACTTGGCGTAGGTTGCGAAGACACGAATAGCCGGGCGTGACCAGATGCTGTCGCCAGCCTGCCATTGTTGTGCGAGGGTAATTTTGTACTGATTGTTCTTGTCGCCGGTGCGCTGGGATTCGACGTTGTCGTAGCCGATTTCCATCACGGTGCTCATGATTGGCGTCCACTTGTACATCGGGCGAATACCAACGGTCCACCACTTGGTGCCGTTGTCGTTATCCCAGTTGATATCCTGGTACATACCCACGTACATCATGTCCCAGTTGTCGCCCATGGAGATCGCACCGTGGTCGAGGATACGCAGCATGTGACCGTTGTTGTTGATATTGTAGGCAAATTTTTCGTTATCAAACGCGACGCCAGAACCCTGCGACAGACCTTTACCCTGCGAGGTCATCGAGTCAGTAGCGTACTGAACAACAAACTTGTTAAAGCCCTTCAGGACACTCTGAGTATGTTCAGCAGTGAATAACCAGCCGTCTTTCGATGCGCCATCAACCAGACGATAGTTATCACGCAGGTTGGCACGACCGTAGTCGACACCCAGTTCTAATGTGCCGCCCGGGTTGATTTCCATCTGCGCTAAACGCACATCGAAAACGTCGTTCGCGGTTTCGTTGGTATAGTCATAAATATTGTTGCTGGCAAAAGAGGAAGAACCACCAGCTTCAGAGGAGCGGGTTGCTGCCAGAGAGAGTTTACCGAAGCCAACATCGATGTTTTCCAGACCGGCACCAGGACCAGAAATATCCCAGTAGTAGAAGTCGATCATATGAACGTCATGACGTTGGTAGAAGCGCTTACCTGCCCAGATGGTGGAACCTGGCAGCCATTCGATCAGGTTTTTACCCTGCACGTTTGCTTCACGGAAGGCCGGATCGGTAGCTTCCCAGTCATTCTGTTGCGCGACGGAATAGGCCACGTTAGTGTCGAAATAGAAGCTCTTATCGCCCTCTTTCCACACTTCCTGACCCAATTTTAATTCAGCATAAGTTTCACATTCGTTGCCAAGACGGTATTTACTTTGAGCACCGGTAGTCTGGAAACACTGTTGTTCACCGCCGCTACCTGTCCAGCCAATACCGGAACGTGCATAGCCGTGGAAATCAACAGCCATTGCCTGAGCAGACATTACGCCCGCTGCGACGGCAACCGCCAGAGGAAGTTTGCGCAGAGTAATCATCATTCTATCTCCTGAGTCATTGCTTTTCTTTTTTCACATCACCTGTGACAGGCTTTGTGTGTTTTGTGGGGTGCTTAAACGCCCGGCTCCTTATGCAGTCGACGACATGCAGTGCCATCCTCACGGAACAGATGGCAACGCTCTGGCGGCAGGCCGATAGCGAATGTGGCACCTTCTTCTACCAACACCACGTCGTTCTGGCGGTACACCAGGTTTTGACGAATGGAAGGGATCTGGATATGGATTTGGGTTTCGTTGCCGAGTTGCTCGACGACCTGAACTTCACCCTCAAGGATGACGTCAGCGATATCACTCGGCAGTAGATGTTCCGGGCGAATACCCAGCGACATATTGGCTCCAACCTGGACATCACGGCTTTCAACTGGCAGCCAGACTTGCTGACGATTTGGCATCGGCAGCTCCACCTGCACTTGATCGATTGCGGTGGCGGTCACTTTTACCGGCAGGAAGTTCATCTTTGGCGAACCGATAAATCCGGCGACAAAACGGTCTGCCGGATAGTGGTACAGCTCCAGCGGTTTCCCAACCTGCGCCACGCGACCGGCGTCCAGCACCACGATTTTGTCGGCCAGCGTCATCGCTTCGACCTGATCGTGGGTGACGTAAATCATTGTGCGGCCCAGGCGTTTATGCAGACGGGAGATTTCGATACGCATTTGCACACGCAGTGCAGCATCGAGGTTGGAGAGCGGTTCATCGAGCAAAAATACGCTTGGCTCGGCCACCAGCGTACGGCCAATCGCCACACGCTGACGCTGACCGCCAGAGAGCGCTTTCGGTTTGCGATCCAGCAAATGCGCCAGTTGCAGCACTTCCGCCACCTGGTTAACGCGTTGGTTAATCACCTCTTTTTTTGCGCCTGCCAGTTTCAGGCCAAATGACATATTTTCTGCTACTGACAGGTGGGGATAGAGCGCGTAAGACTGAAACACCATACCAACGCCGCGTTCTGCTGGCGGAGTGTCATTCATCCGTTTCTCACCGATGAACAGGTCGCCGCTGGTGATCGTCTCAAGCCCGGCAATCATGCGCAGTAAAGTCGATTTACCGCAGCCAGACGGTCCGACAAACACCACGAATTCGCCTTCATGGATATCGAGATTGATATCTTTCGATACCACGACCTCGCCCCAGGCTTTCGTTACATTTTGCAGCTGTACGCTCGCCATGCCCTTCTCCCTTTGTAACAACCTGTCATCGACAGCAACATTCATGATGGGCTGACTATGCGTCATCAGGAGATGGCTTAAATCCTCCACCCCCTGGCTTTTTTATGGGGGAGGAGGCGGGAGGATGAGAACACGGCTTCTGTGAACTAAACCGAGGTCATGTAAGGAATTTCGTGATGTTGCTTGCAAAAATCGTGGCGATTTTATGTGCGCATCTCCACATTACCGCCAATTCTGTAACAGAGATCACACAAAGCAACGGTGGGGCGTAGGGGCAAGGAGGATGGAAAGAGGTTGCCGTATAAAGAAACTAGAGTCCGTTTAGGTGTTTTCACGAGCACTTCACCAACAAGGACCATAGATTATGAAAATAAAAACAGGTGCACGCATCCTCGCATTATCCGCATTAACGACGATGATGTTTTCCGCCTCGGCTCTCGCCAAAATCGAAGAAGGTAAACTGGTAATCTGGATTAACGGCGATAAAGGCTATAACGGTCTCGCTGAAGTCGGTAAGAAATTCGAGAAAGATACCGGAATTAAAGTCACCGTTGAGCATCCGGATAAACTGGAAGAGAAATTCCCTCAGGTTGCGGCAACTGGCGATGGCCCTGACATTATCTTCTGGGCGCACGACCGTTTTGGTGGCTACGCTCAATCTGGCCTGTTGGCTGAAATCACCCCGGACAAAGCGTTCCAGGACAAGCTGTATCCGTTTACCTGGGATGCCGTACGTTACAACGGCAAGCTGATTGCTTACCCGATCGCTGTTGAAGCGTTATCGCTGATTTATAACAAAGATCTGCTGCCGAACCCGCCAAAAACCTGGGAAGAGATCCCGGCGCTGGATAAAGAACTGAAAGCGAAAGGTAAGAGCGCGCTGATGTTCAACCTGCAAGAACCGTACTTCACCTGGCCGCTGATTGCTGCTGACGGGGGTTATGCGTTCAAGTATGAAAACGGCAAGTACGACATTAAAGACGTGGGCGTGGATAACGCTGGCGCGAAAGCGGGTCTGACCTTCCTGGTTGACCTGATTAAAAACAAACACATGAATGCAGACACCGATTACTCCATCGCAGAAGCTGCCTTTAATAAAGGCGAAACAGCGATGACCATCAACGGCCCGTGGGCATGGTCCAACATCGACACCAGCAAAGTGAATTATGGTGTAACGGTACTGCCGACCTTCAAGGGTCAACCATCTAAACCGTTCGTTGGCGTGCTGAGCGCCGGTATTAACGCCGCCAGTCCGAACAAAGAGCTGGCGAAAGAGTTCCTCGAAAACTATCTGCTGACTGACGAAGGTCTGGAAGCGGTTAATAAAGACAAACCGCTGGGTGCCGTAGCGCTGAAGTCTTACGAGGAAGAGTTGGCGAAAGATCCACGTATTGCCGCCACCATGGAAAACGCCCAGAAAGGTGAAATCATGCCGAACATCCCGCAGATGTCCGCTTTCTGGTATGCCGTGCGTACTGCGGTGATCAACGCCGCCAGTGGTCGTCAGACTGTCGATGAAGCCCTGAAAGACGCGCAGACTCGTATCACCAAGTAATGCTGTGAAATGCCGGATGCGGCGTGAACGCCTTGTCCGGCCTACAAAACTGAAACGCATGTAGGCCTGATAAGACGCATCAGTGTCGCATCAGGCAGTTGTTGTCGGATAAGGCGTGAAAGCCTTATCCGTCCTGGAATGAGGAAGAACCCCATGGATGTCATTAAAAAGAAACATTGGTGGCAAAGCGACGCGCTGAAATGGTCAGTGCTAGGTCTGCTCGGCCTGCTGGTGGGTTACCTTGTTGTTTTAATGTACGCACAAGGGGAATACCTGTTCGCCATTACCACGCTGATATTGAGTTCAGCGGGGCTGTATATTTTCGCCAATCGTAAAGCCTACGCCTGGCGCTATGTTTACCCGGGAATGGCTGGAATGGGATTATTCGTCCTCTTCCCTCTGGTCTGCACCATCGCCATTGCCTTCACCAACTACAGCAGCACTAACCAGCTGACTTTTGAACGTGCGCAGGAAGTGTTGTTAGATCGCTCCTGGCAAGCAGGCAAAACCTATAACTTTGGTCTTTACCCGGCGGGCGATGAGTGGCAACTGGCGCTCAGCGACGGCGAAACCGGCAAAAATTACCTCTCCGACGCGTTTAAATTTGGCGGCGAGCAAAAACTGCAACTGAAAGAAACGACCGCCCAGCCCGAAGGCGAACGCGCGAATCTGCGCGTGATTACCCAGAATCGTCAGGCGCTGAGTGACATTACCGCCATTCTGCCGGATGGCAACAAAGTGATGATGAGCTCCCTGCGCCAGTTTTCTGGCACGCAGCCGCTCTACACACTCGACGGTAACGGCACGTTGACGAATAATCAGAGTGGCGTGAAATATCGTCCGAATAACCAAATTGGCTTTTACCAGTCCATTACCGCCGACGGCAACTGGGGGGATGAAAAGCTAAGCCCCGGTTACACCGTGACCACCGGCTGGAAAAACTTTACCCGCGTCTTTACCGACGAAGGCATTCAGAAACCGTTCCTCGCCATTTTCGTCTGGACCGTGGTGTTTTCACTGATCACCGTCTTTTTAACGGTGGCGGTCGGCATGGTTCTGGCGTGTCTGGTGCAGTGGGAAGCGTTGCGTGGCAAAGCGGTATATCGCGTCCTGCTGATTCTGCCCTACGCGGTGCCATCATTCATTTCAATCTTGATTTTCAAAGGGTTGTTTAACCAGAGCTTCGGTGAAATCAACATGATGTTGAGCGCGCTGTTTGGCGTGAAGCCCGCCTGGTTCAGCGATCCGACCACTGCCCGAACGATGCTGATTATCGTCAATACCTGGCTGGGTTATCCGTACATGATGATCCTCTGCATGGGCTTGCTGAAAGCGATTCCGGACGATTTGTATGAAGCCTCAGCAATGGATGGCGCAGGTCCGTTCCAGAACTTCTTTAAGATTACGCTGCCGCTGCTGATTAAACCGCTGACGCCGCTGATGATCGCCAGCTTCGCCTTTAACTTTAACAACTTCGTGCTGATTCAGCTGTTAACCAACGGCGGCCCGGATCGTCTTGGCACGACCACGCCAGCCGGTTATACCGACCTGCTTGTTAACTACACCTACCGTATCGCTTTTGAAGGCGGCGGGGGTCAGGACTTCGGTCTGGCTGCAGCAATTGCCACGCTGATCTTCCTGCTGGTGGGTGCGCTGGCGATAGTGAACCTGAAAGCCACGCGAATGAAGTTTGATTAAGGGAGATAACAAAAATGGCAATGGTCCAACCGAAATCGCAAAAAGCACGTTTGTTTATTACTCACCTGCTACTGCTACTTTTTATCGCGGCGATTATGTTCCCGCTGCTGATGGTCGTCGCTATCTCGCTGCGTCAGGGAAACTTCGCGACCGGTAGCCTGATCCCGGAGCAAATCTCCTGGGATCACTGGAAACTGGCGTTAGGTTTTAGCGTTGAACAGGCTGATGGTCGCATTACGCCACCGCCATTCCCGGTACTGCTGTGGCTGTGGAACTCGGTAAAGGTCGCCGGGATTTCCGCGATTGGCATTGTGGCGCTCTCCACCACCTGCGCCTACGCTTTCGCCCGTATGCGCTTTCCAGGCAAAGCGACGCTGCTGAAAGGAATGCTGATTTTCCAGATGTTCCCGGCAGTACTTTCACTGGTCGCGTTGTATGCGTTGTTTGATCGTCTGGGTGAGTACATTCCATTCATTGGCCTGAATACTCACGGCGGCGTAATTTTCGCGTATCTGGGTGGGATTGCGCTGCATGTCTGGACCATCAAAGGCTATTTCGAAACCATCGACAGTTCGCTGGAAGAAGCGGCTGCGCTGGATGGTGCGACACCGTGGCAGGCCTTCCGCCTTGTCCTGTTGCCGCTGTCAGTACCGATTCTGGCGGTGGTATTCATCCTGTCGTTTATCGCTGCCATTACTGAAGTTCCGGTCGCGTCGCTGTTACTGCGTGACGTAAACAGCTACACCCTGGCCGTGGGGATGCAGCAATACCTCAACCCGCAAAACTACCTGTGGGGTGACTTTGCCGCCGCTGCCGTGATGTCTGCATTACCGATCACCATCGTCTTCTTGCTGGCTCAACGCTGGCTGGTCAACGGCCTGACGGCAGGTGGTGTGAAAGGTTAAAGATGTTGTTCTGCCAATGTTATGCCGCTGCACCCTCAACTTACGTTATCCCAACTTGTGACTGTTATTCGGCGCTCCACGGAGCGCCTTTTTTTCTTTCGTCTGCAATCTGAATCGTTCGCCGGTTAATATTCCCATCATAGAGCTTATTATTTTTACGTTATTTGTTTTCCCACTTACGATAATTCTCTTTCGTGCTCTGAGTCACGGCAATAGTATTGTTTTCATCAATTTTTGATAATTATCACAATTAAGATCACAGAAAAGACATTACGTAAACGCATTGTAAAAAATGATAATTGCCTTAACTGCCTGACAATTCCAACATCAATGCACTGATAAAAGATCAGAATGGTCTAAGGCAGGTCTGAATGAATACCCAGTATAATTCCAGTTATATATTTTCGATTACCTTAGTCGCTACATTAGGTGGTTTATTATTTGGCTACGACACCGCCGTTATTTCCGGTACTGTTGAGTCACTCAATACCGTCTTTGTTGCTCCACAAAACTTAAGTGAATCCGCTGCCAACTCCCTGTTAGGATTTTGCGTAGCCAGTGCTCTGATTGGTTGCATCATCGGCGGTGCCCTCGGTGGTTATTGCAGTAACCGCTTCGGCCGTCGTGATTCACTTAAGATTGCTGCTGTCCTGTTTTTTATTTCTGGTGTAGGTTCTGCCTGGCCAGAACTTGGTTTTACCTCTATAAACCCGGACAACACAGTCCCTATTTATCTGGCAGGTTATGTCCCGGAATTTGTTATTTATCGTATTATTGGCGGTATTGGCGTTGGTTTAGCCTCAATGCTTTCACCAATGTATATTGCGGAACTGGCTCCAGCTCATATTCGCGGAAAACTGGTTTCATTTAACCAGTTTGCGATTATTTTCGGGCAACTTTTAGTTTACTGCGTAAACTATTTTATTGCCCGTTCCGGTGATGCCAGCTGGCTGAATACTGACGGCTGGCGTTATATGTTTGCCTCGGAATGTATCCCTGCACTGCTGTTCTTAATGCTGCTGTATACCGTGCCAGAAAGTCCTCGCTGGCTGATGTCACGCGGCAAGCAAGAACAGGCGGAAAGTATCCTGCGCAAAATTATGGGCAACACGCTTGCAACTCAGGCAGTACAGGAAATTAAACACTCCCTGGATCATGGCCGCAAAACCGGTGGTCGTCTGCTGATGTTTGGCGTGGGCGTGATTGTAATCGGCGTTATGCTCTCCATCTTCCAGCAATTTGTCGGCATCAATGTGGTGCTGTACTACGCGCCGGAAGTGTTCAAAACGCTGGGGGCCAGCACGGATATCGCGCTGTTGCAGACCATTATTGTCGGAGTTATCAACCTCACCTTTACCGTACTGGCAATTATGACGGTGGATAAATTTGGTCGTAAGCCACTGCAAATTATCGGCGCACTCGGAATGGCAATCGGTATGTTTAGCCTCGGTACCGCGTTTTACACTCAGGCATCGGGTATTGTGGCGCTACTGTCGATGCTGTTCTATGTTGCCGCCTTTGCCATGTCCTGGGGTCCGGTATGCTGGGTACTGCTGTCGGAAATCTTCCCGAATGCTATTCGTGGTAAAGCGCTGGCAATCGCGGTGGCGGCCCAGTGGCTGGCGAACTACTTCGTCTCCTGGACCTTCCCGATGATGGACAAAAACTCCTGGCTGGTGGCCCATTTCCACAACGGTTTCTCCTACTGGATTTACGGGTGTATGGGCGTTCTGGCAGCACTATTTATGTGGAAATTTGTCCCGGAAACCAAAGGTAAAACCCTTGAGGAGCTGGAAGCCCTCTGGGAACCGGAAACGAAGAAAACACAACAAACTGCTACGCTGTAATCTTCCTGTCCAGCACGCCGCGCCAGTTCGGCGTGCTGTCTTTTTACTCCCGCTTCAGCCGTTTCGAATTACACAGCCACAGAGTGATCACCAGTAACAGGATCGCAGCCGAGTAGATCAACACATCCAGTGGCGATTTATGATCGACGATGATCAAGCGCACAATGGCGGTGATCCCAATATAGACAAAGTAACGTAGCGGGAAGTGAAAACCGGACTGAAAGTATTTCACAATCAGCGCGATAAATTCGAAATAGAGAAAGTAAACCACCAGTCCTTCTACCAGCTCATATTTGCTGGTTTGTTCTGGCGCGAACAGCACATCTGCCAGATGCACCGTTTCTTTGCCGAGGAAGACAACCAAAATCAGGCCGAGGCACAACAGGCCAAGATTGAGTACGGTCTGCAAAATGGTGGAGATAAACTCCACGCGCGGACGAGAGAGTGACGTCATAGCAGTACCTCCTTCACAGTGGCGAGCTTCCTGTATAACGCAAAAATGTGACGGAGATCTATATTTTTTGTGTATGTTTTGTTCAGCTTGATTAAGTGGGCATCTCCCATCAACGTCGCATCTGGCAAAACACACAGCCCCAAAAAATCACCCATTCAGGTGATTCCCAGCCACCAGCAATGCGCGAAAAATCGACAATGTTCCTCTGGAACAAATGAAACGTAACCTGATAAAGGTGGTAAAAATGAAGCCTTATTTTGCTGCTTTGATGTTATCAGTCTCTGTTCTTCCTGCTTATGCTGGTCCGCTCGGTACTGCTGATAAAGCCGACCTACCGCAAAGCAATGTCTCCAGCCCAATGATGGCCCAGTCGCTCAGGCAACCAGACCTGCAACCGATATCGACGGACAGGAAGACAGAATGTTTTCGCCTTTACACACCAGATCGTAAACCGGGGGTGAACTGCGTTCCTGATGGCTCAACAGGTCATTAAGAATGAGGGTGCCAGTGAGTGCGAAAACTGGCACCTTTCCCATGACTTAGCGGAAATTTACGCTACGGTCGCTGGTCATATCATACAACTGGAACTTACGCCCAAGTTGCTGACCACCGTCACGCGTCAGCGGCGTCCAGCCAATCGCCGCACGGCTGCGTGTCGGGCCAGACGAGAAGAGATCCAACGGTACCGAGACATACACGCCTTTGGTGAAGTCCCCTTCGCCGTACTCCTCTTTCGAAACGTTGGTGATCGTGGCATAGCCGCCAACCACCACGCCGCTATCAAAGCGTTTGGCGATCTCCAGCGTGCCGCCTTTATCCCCTGCCAGATACTGCCCGACGCTGGCTTTCACCAACACGTCCTGGGCGAAAGATGGCGTCCAGTAGGCGGTCAGATGTCCGGTTTTCACGCTGTAGTCGGTGAATTTCATCATATCTTTTGCACTACGCCAGTCGCGCTGTTTAACGTAGTTGGCATCCAGACCAAACGCCCAGTTACTGTCCAGCGGACGATACAACACTTCGGCCCCCGCACCGCCAAACATGGTTTCGAGATAACCTCCATAGACCTGACCGTAGAAGCCGTTGCCCAGATGCTGGAAGTAGTTGGCTTGCAGGTTATTCACATAGACATCGTTCTGCACATACTCGCGCACATGGGTACGAACGCGCGGTAAGTGCGAGTCCTGCGGCGGATTGGTGTAGTTAAACTTGTCGTAGTTGTTGGCAAGATTTGCAAACAGGCTGCCGGTGGTCAGCAGATGGTCCGTCAGCCACAAATCTGCCGTTCCCATCACGCCCAGCTGATACATGTAAAAGTTTTCCGGGCCACCGACCGACTGGTTCAGCACCGGATCGATGTGGAAATCAAAGCGTGATTTGTCGATATACCAGCCCTGCTCGGTGGACTGCGGAACCACTGGCTCGACGCGTTTTTGCGCCAGCTTCGTTTCGTGGCCCAACGGCTCTCCGGCGAGATGATTTTTCAGGCTGGCGACATCGGTTTCCGTCGTCACCTGCGGCATGTTAAGACGATTTTCCGTAATGCGGATCGTTTTGATCCCATCCGGCAGATCGTTCATCACGATCCGATTAGCACGGATGATCCCTTCGCGCGAATCACGATATTTCACCTGCTCGCCGGTGACATACAGCGTATCGCCTTTCGCCTGGATCTGCGGATCGGCAAGTCCGGCATTGTATTTCAACAGCGTTAACTGATTCGCCACCACCGAATGCTGCAAAATGGCATCCTGAGGCTGCGGTTGATATTGCGGGCGGGCGTTATCGTTGTAAGACGGGCGCAGATCGTTAAAGTTGGTGCGCAGCGTGACGCCAAACATAAAGGTGTTGCCACGTTCATAGCTAAGGTTAACGTCGGCCCAATCGGTAACGCGATAAATCGCACCGACGTTAAACTTACTTTTTTGCTCCAGCTTCCCGGCAAAATCCTGCTGATAATTATTGCCTTCATACTCCAGTTTCAGGCGCAGCGGTTGCCAGGGCGTCTGGTATTCCACGCCGCCAAACAGTGAGGCAGGACCGTGGAACATCTGGCTACCGTCGATAGATCCCGCCTGTTTGTAGCTGTTATCGCGATAGCAATATTTATCACTGGCTGAACAGAGCGGATTTTTCACATTACCGCTGGTGCCCAGATATCCCCAGCCCAGGCCGAGCGTAAAATCGAACGGCCCCCAGGCTTTGCTGGCAACAAGATATTCCGCATCAAACAGCCCCGTACCGCCGATATCCCGCGCACCAACCGCCACTTGCGGCAGCCAGTAACTCTCTTCCCACAAACGCAGTTTGAGATCGAAGGCTTTATCTTTATACGTTTGATCGCCAGAGAACGCTTCGACGCTGCTGTACTGCCGGGTGCGCACGTCGGTGTAGCGCAGCGTTGTTTCCAGCCACGGGAAGAGTTGCACTGAAGCTGAGTAATAACGGTACTGATCGTTATCGCGATAGTTCAGACTCAACTCCCCTTCCCGTGCCATACGCGCGGTGGGAGTTTGTAATAATCCTACGCCACCGAAATCCGACTGCGACGGACCAATGGGCGCAGGATATGTTTCGCCGTAGCAAGCTGTGCTAATGCCCAGCGCCAGTAAGCTAAGCAGATGTCTTTTTTTCATTATTGGGGTATCCGCTGCGTCAGAGTCTGAAGAATGTCGGCGTTAAGGGCATCAGGCGTCTCACTCCAGACGGAGTCCGCGAGGCCAACATAAATAATGCTGCCGGGCATCGGCTCTACGTGACGCTTGTTCCAGTAAGCCACCGGCGCTTTTTGCGTGCGTCCGTCCGGGTAAACCACCCACGCGTAGCTGCGATCCGCACCGCTAAGCAGGTTCTGCCCGGAGAGATAGCTCGCCACGTCGCGACCTGGAGTGAATGGCTGCTTGCCAGGACGGCTGATAAGCCCGAACAGCGTGACCGTGGACGGTGGTGGCCCGACCCACAGCGTGTAGTTGCCCTGCAACGGTGGGTTACCGCGTTCGGCAACGCGGACGATATCAGGATCAAGATTGATTTTTTGCCTGCCCGTCACTTTCAACGCCTGAATTTGCTGGCGTAAGGCGTTAATCGCGGCGGCATCGTCGGCGCTGGAATCTGCAGCCAGTTCTGCCAGCCGTGTCAGCAACGCCTGCTGCTGCCGCAATGCTGCCGCCGTTGCCAGCTCTTCGCTAATCACCGCACCAGGCCACCAACTGTTTGCCAGCCGCGGCTGGCCTACCAGATCGATTAAATACTCTGCGCCCGTCAGCGTTTTGGCCTCACTGCTGCCATTGCTGAATACCTTGACGGTTCCCGCCGCGAAGACCGATGACGCCCCCACACTCAAAATCAATGCGACAATAGTTTGTTTAATCATTGTTTTGCCGCCTTGATGAGAGTGGTTTTCACCGGGAAATAATCCGCGCCGAGATACTGTTCCGACTGGCGAATTTGCCCTTCGCTGTCGATCCAGTAGCGGTTATGCCAGCGCGCCTGGTCGGTGGAGACTTCTTCGTCCAGCACGCGAACCGGGGTTTCATCGCTGCCGACCTTGACGGTATCGGTGCCATCCCATTTGAAGACTGAGCGTGCGGTGGCGTAGCGTACCTGCTGGTACTCGGTCCAGCCCATCGTGCGCGTCCATGTTGCACCATCAACAATTTGTGCGGGTTTAATCAGCGGGTCGGCGGCAAGGTTATTCACTTCAATCAGGTTGTCGCCGCCAAGCAAAGTCTTCACCAGACGACCATGTTGTGTGACAAGAGTGGCTTGATCCTGAGTGACCCATTTTTGTTGTCCGTCTTCAGCGAAGGCCAGCACCACAAACAATTGCGGCCCGCCATTAAGCTGCATGTACTGGCTGGCGTAGGGCATATTTTGAATATCATCGTCCGTCAGCTGTACGCCTGGCGTGCCGAACAGACTGTCCCACAGTGAATTGCCCAGCTCTTTAGTCGTGGCTGAACAGGCCTGTAATAGCAGGCAGATAAGAATGAGTGCAGGTCGCTTCACGACTCTTCTCCAGAGGGGCAGAATAACCACACCGGAGTGTGGTTATGGTAAATCCCTTCATACTTCAAGCCACAGATGCAATGACTCAAATTATTTTGGGGATACATACTTTATTACTGGGTACTGGTGGTCGTGGTTGTGGTGGTCCCGGTATTAGAACCATCACCGCCACCGGTTGCCGCGAGCGCGACACCCACCGCCGAGCTTACGGTGCTGACGCTGGTCGCGGAGGAACTCCCCGCCGAAACCGACGTTGCTGCCGACCCTGCCGCTTCGCCCACCTGTACAGGTGCAGCCCACGCAGAAGTCGCCGCAAGCGCAGATATGGCAAAAATGCCATACAGAACTTTTTTCATAACAATTTCCCTTCATTGAATGAATGGAGATTTACCCAAAAACATTTCGGGCGGGATCGAGTATACACAACTAAAGCATGCGAATTACGGCGCGGGGAATTAGAGATGGGGTTTTAGGATAATTGGAATGAATATCAAATATAAGCTACAACTTATATATAAATAACATTAAAAATCATAATGTTAAAATAAAAGTAAAAGTAATTAATCTGAGTATTTTCCGAAATCAATCACGATTAAAAATCTATTTTAGGATTAACCTCACGGTATGATTTCCGTTAAATCACAGACAAGGGGATTTATCTGATAAAACAATGCCGACATAACGTCGGCATTGTTATTAAGGTTTTTAAATTAACCGCGCCACGCTTTATAGCGGTTAATCAGACCATTGGTCGAGCTATCGTGGCTGCTGATTTCTTTATCATCTTTCAGCTCTGGCAGAATACGGTTTGCCAGTTGTTTACCCAGCTCCACGCCCCACTGGTCGAAGGTGAAGATGTTCAGGATCACGCCCTGAGTAAAGATTTTGTGCTCATACAGCGCAATCAACGCACCCAGGCTGAACGGAGTGATTTCACGCAGCAGGATGGAGTTGGTCGGGCGGTTACCTTCGAACACTTTGAACGGCACCACGTAGTCAAGCGTTGCCGGATCTTTACCCTGATCGCGATATTCCTGCTCAACCACTTCGCGGGATTTACCAAACGCCAGCGCTTCGGTCTGGGCGAAGAAGTTAGACAGCAGTTTCTGGTGATGATCAGAGAGCGGGTTATGGGTGATAGCCGGAGCGATGAAATCGCACGGTACCATTTTGGTTCCCTGGTGGATCAGCTGGTAGAACGCGTGCTGACCGTTAGTGCCTGGTTCACCCCAGATAATCGGGCCAGTCTGGTAATCCACAACGTTACCGTTACGGTCAACATACTTACCGTTGGACTCCATATTGCCCTGCTGGAAGTACGCCGCGAAACGGTGCATATACTGGTCATACGGCAGAATCGCCTCAGTTTCCGCACCAAAGAAATTGTTGTACCAGATGCCAATCAGCGCCAGCAGTACAGGCAGGTTTTTCTCGGCAGGCGTGGTGGAGAAATGCTTGTCCATCGCGTGTGCGCCAGAAAGCAGTTCAACGAAGTTATCAAAGCCGATGGAGAGAACAATCGACAGGCCAATCGCTGACCACAAAGAGTAACGGCCGCCGACCCAGTCCCAGAACTCGAACATGTTGGCAGTATCAATACCAAACTCGCCAACGGCTTTGGCATTGGTTGAGAGCGCCGCAAAGTGTTTCGCAACGTGTTTTTCATCACCTGCCGCTTTCAGGAACCAGTCACGCGCGCTATGGGCGTTGGTCATGGTTTCCTGAGTGGTGAAGGTTTTAGATGCTACCAGGAACAGCGTGGTTTCCGGGTTTACTTTTTTCAGCACTTCCGCGATGTGAGTCCCATCGACGTTAGAAACAAAGTGCATGTTCAGGTGATTTTTGTACGGACGCAGTGCTTCGGTCACCATGTACGGGCCGAGGTCAGAACCGCCGATCCCGATGTTCACTACGTCAGTGATTGCTTTGCCGGTATAACCCTTCCACTCACCGGAGATAATCGCTTCCGAGAAGGTTTTCATCTTCTCCAGCACCGCGTTGACTTCCGGCATTACGTCTTTGCCATCAACCAAAATCGGGGTATTGCTACGGTTACGCAGCGCTACGTGCAGCACAGCGCGGTTTTCAGTGCGGTTGATCTTCTCGCCAGAGAACATCGACTTAATCGCGCCCGCCAGATCGCACTCTTTCGCCAGATCTTGTAATTTCGCCAGCGTCTCTTCAGTGATGCGGTTTTTGGAGTAATCCACCAGCATCTGATCGCCGAAGGTTGCGGAGAACTTAGAAAAACGATCGCCGTCTTTAGCAAAAAGATCGGCGATCGTAACGTCTTTCATTTCATCGAAGTGTTTCTGTAGTGCCTGCCAGGCAGCGGTCTGCGTTGGATTGATGTTTTTCATTAGCAATACTCTTCTGATTTTGAGAATTGTGACTTTGGAAGATTGTAGCGCCAGTCACAGAAAAATGTGATGGTTTTAGTGCCGTTAGCGTAATGTTGAGTGTAAACCCTTAGCGCAGTGAAGCATTTATTAGCTGAACTACTGACCGCCAGGAGTGGATGAAAAATCCGCATGACCCCGTCGTTGACAACCGCCCCGCTCACCCTTTATTTATAAATGTACTACCTGCGCTAGCGCAGGCCAGAAGAGGCGCGTTGCCCAAGTAACGGTGTTGGAGGAGCCAGTCCTGTGATAACACCTGAGGGGGTGCATCGCCGAGGTGATTGAACGGCTGGCCACGTTCATCATCGGCTACAGGGGCTGAATCCCCTGGGTTGTCACCAGAAGCGTTCGCAGTCGGGCGTTTCGCAAGTGGTGGAGCACTTCTGGGTGAAAATAGTAGCGAAGTATCGCTCTGCGCCCACCCGTCTTCCGCTCTTCCCTTGTGCCAAGGCTGAAAATGGATCCCCTGACACGAGGTAGTTATGTCTGAAATTGTTGTCTCCAAATTTGGCGGTACCAGCGTAGCTGATTTTGACGCCATGAACCGCAGCGCTGATATTGTGCTTTCTGATGCCAACGTGCGTTTAGTAGTCCTCTCGGCTTCTGCTGGTATCACTAATCTGCTGGTCGCTTTAGCGGAAGGGCTGGAACCTGGCGAGCGATTCGAAAAACTCGACGCTATTCGCAACATCCAGTTTGCCATTCTGGAACGTCTGCGTTACCCGAACGTTATCCGTGAAGAGATTGAACGTCTGCTGGAGAACATTACTGTTCTGGCAGAAGCGGCGGCGCTGGCAACGTCTCCGGCGCTGACAGATGAGCTGGTCAGCCACGGCGAGCTGATGTCGACCCTGCTGTTTGTCGAAATCCTGCGCGAACGCGATGTTCAGGCACAGTGGTTTGATGTACGTAAAGTGATGCGTACCAACGACCGATTTGGTCGTGCAGAGCCAGATGTAGCCGCGCTGGCGGAACTGGCCGCGCTGCAGCTGCTCCCACGCCTCAATGACGGCTTAGTGATCACCCAGGGATTTATCGGTAGCGAAAATAAAGGTCGTACAACGACGCTTGGCCGTGGAGGCAGCGATTATACGGCAGCCTTGCTGGCGGAGGCTTTACACGCATCTCGTGTTGATATCTGGACCGACGTCCCGGGCATCTACACCACCGATCCACGCGTAGTTTCCGCAGCAAAACGCATTGATGAAATCGCGTTTGCCGAAGCGGCAGAGATGGCAACTTTTGGTGCAAAAGTACTGCATCCGGCAACGTTGCTACCCGCAGTACGCAGCGATATCCCGGTCTTTGTCGGCTCCAGCAAAGACCCACGCGCAGGTGGTACGCTGGTGTGCAATAAAACTGAAAATCCGCCGCTGTTCCGCGCGCTGGCGCTTCGTCGCAATCAGACTCTGCTCACTTTGCACAGCCTGAATATGCTGCATTCTCGCGGCTTCCTCGCGGAAGTTTTCGGCATCCTCGCGCGGCATAATATTTCGGTAGACTTAATCACCACGTCAGAAGTGAGCGTGGCATTAACCCTTGATACCACCGGTTCAACCTCCACTGGCGATACGTTGCTGACGCAATCTCTGCTGATGGAGCTTTCCGCACTGTGCCGGGTGGAAGTAGAAGAAGGTCTGGCGCTGGTCGCGTTGATTGGCAATGACCTGTCAAAAGCCTGCGGCGTTGGCAAAGAGGTATTCGGCGTACTGGAACCGTTCAACATTCGCATGATTTGTTACGGCGCATCCAGCCATAACCTGTGCTTCCTGGTGCCCGGCGAAGATGCCGAGCAGGTGGTGCAGAAGCTGCATTTTAATTTGTTTGAGTAATATTTCCCTACTGGCGTATAACGCTCACCGATTGTTATACGCCATCCTCACTGAAAACATAGATTAAATAATATCTGAAAAGCAAAATCACTCCTGTAGAACAGTATTATAATCACCGAAAAATATCATTTAACAGGAGTGTTAATGGCTACTTTAATGGAAAAAGATGCACTTTTAAACGGAGCCAGTCAGTGCATCGCGTTTTTATCAAATATCATTGATAATTGCTCAGTTTCGTCGCATCAGGATTCAGGCGATGCTCTCAAGCGATTAGTCAGCTATCGCGATTATCTTTATTCTACCCCCGCTGAACTTGTTGATTTTACACAAGGTAAGATTCTCCTTCAGCAGGTAAGAACTCAATATCAGCATGAATTCAACAATACTACGCATTCAGAAAATAAAGCATCTTTTGATTCTATTTGGCAGCGTCTGACAAATCATGAAGTCACACCGCAACAGCATCCCATTGGTTTTGTTTTAGGTGGGCAACCCGGAGCAGGTAAATCATCTCTGATTGAATTAGCCAAAAGAGAGACAAAAGATAATATAATGATTATTAACGGTGATGATTTTCGATTTCTACACCCTGATTTTAATTATATCTACCAAAATTATGGGGATGATTTTGTTACCCATACAGCGAAATTTTCCGGCGAAACGGTCGAACGTGCAATTGAGAGAGCGATAGTCAGTAAACTCAACATTGTTGTCGAAGGAACATTTCGTAATGCCGCGACGCCGTTACAAACATTAAAAAAACTCAAAGATGCAGGCTACCAAACAGAAGTCATGATAAAAACAACCTCAGCGGCATTAAGCTGGGAAAGCACCAATGAACGGTATAGTAAGGACAAAGAGGCGGGAAATATTGCCCGAAAAGTGGATAAAAACCACCATGATATCGTCACCGGTTTGCTGGCAGAAAATGCCCGCAAGGTGTTTGCTTCGAACCTGTCAGATAAGTTTGCGGTGTATTCGCGTGAGAAGATGATATTTAGTTCACAAGCGGCAACGAATGACGATATTGCAACACTTATACAGAATGAAATCAGCGGGAATACACAATAATAATAAGAGCTGATGGCGTGAAATAACGCCGGGCATCACGCCCGGCGCATTACCGTCTGGTACATTAAGCTATCCAGTTCCTTAACGTCCCCTTCTCTGCTATCCGGTAACAGCGGTGGAATTTCCCCACGCGCCAGTTCCGCACGAATAAACGCATGTAACAATGGACGGCGCGGACCATATTCCGCTTCTCCTGCGCGCTGTTTACGTTCCAGTAATTCGTCTATTTCTGCACGTAACGGCGCATCAAGTTCGCTTCCCGCCAGTAGCTCAGCAAAGCGCATTGGCGGTACGCCTTTTCCCGCTTCAACCCAACGCACGGCCAGCAGCGGACGCAGCACGTAAAAGTATTTTTTCAGCCGCACTTCGTCGCCTTGTAAATAACCGCGAAAGTTTTTCCGCGCCATCGAATAATAATGCCAACGCGCACGCAGCGGAGAAAACCACTTCGGCACCATTGCCTTAAGCGCCGTTATCGTTTCTTCATCTTGTTGATAGACCACAGGAGAATCCAGCCATTCTATCAGCGTCGGATTCGCACCTTTCAATAATCCCAGCGCCTTGCGCCACTCCCAGCCTGAAACATCTAACTCGTCGTCAATAGGCAACTCAATAACATCGCGCGGCGCCTCTACTCGCAGATACCATTCCAGCGGGTGAACATACAAAAACCGTACATCGTAGTCGCTGTCGGGCGAGGCAAATCCCCAGCCGCGGCTCCCTGATTCACAGGCGTACAGTACTTTCACATCATACCGCCGTTCAATTTCTCTTAACTGCTGCGATACCCTTTCTCGCATCGCAGCACTGACTCCATTTAATGGCATGTTACTCACCCTTTGATATTAACCAACCCATGCAGAACCTGATCCAGACCGCCAAATACAGAGATGTTATCGATCCGTTCAGCCACTCTCTCCAGCGTTTCCAGTTCTTTTAAGCGTAACGCTACCGGGTTGTTTTCCATGACTTTAGCGGTATTGAGTAACGAACGCGTCGCTGCCGTTTCTTCACGTCGGCGAATCACATTGGCCTGCGCGGATTTCTCCGCCTCAACCAGCTGCGCAAGGATATTTTTCATATCGCCAGGCAGGACGATATCTTTCACCCCTAACGAGGCAATCTCCATACCAAATGGCAACATGCGCGATTTCACCTGTTCGCTGACAACGTCATCAATGACCTGTTTATCTTCCAGCAATTCATCCAACGTACGCGTACCTACCGCTTCACGCAGGGCAAATTGCAATTCCCGATACAAATGATCAATCGGCTTCGTTAACTGACTAAATGCCAGCAACACGTCGCTGTAGCGCCAGTTAGCGGCGAGGTTAATCCGCAGATTGACCTTATCTTTCGTTAAGATTTCTTGCCCGCTGACTTCCAGTACCTGCAAGCGGGTGTCAACCACTTCAGCGTCAACCAGATGGTTAATTTTCCAGTATGCGGTCAGCCCCGGCGGTAACAGCGCCTGCGTTTCACCATCGATTTTCAGCACGCCTACATGCCAGGCCGGAACCTGCACCGTTAGTATTGCATCGCGGCCTTTAACTGCCCCTTTGCGCCGTGGTTGCAATACCGCATTCATCACCTCCGTTTGTACCTGGACTTGCTGCGTATTCATCCGCACCAGTGTCAAATCATCCTCTACACGCCAGTACAAACGGCGCGTTGATGGCGGCAGGATCTCCTGCAAAATACCGTCCATATACAACGCCCCGGCTTCAATCTCCGACAAGTCTGCCACCAGGCAATATTTCTCCACCCAATCAGGCTGAAAGCGGCGCAAATAATCCGCCAGCACGTCGGGAACTTCGCTGCCATCGAGCGTAATCAGCAAGACTTCTGGCGTATTTAACCAGGGTAAAAGATGCTCGCCTGCATGTAGCACTTTGTAGTAATCGCCGTTTCTGGAGAGTAATGCCAGCTGATCTTTTCTTACGCTTATTTTTTTAATCATTATCTATTCCTTGCTTAACAGCCGTCGCGGAAGCAGACACGAAGCGACAGAGGAATTCCCTTTTGCCTGTTACCCGGCATCTTTATCGGCGACGTTATCGGGGATCGCTGACTGCGCAATCCCTCACTTTTTATTTAATAAGTTAAAACCAGTATTCATTTCAGGAATGAATGTGGGAATCGAACCCATAATTGGCGTCAAAGGCTGACGGAACACGCCCGGAAAACAGCCTGGCCGTTCCTGGTGTGCCGACGGGGTTTGACCCCCTTTGTAATTCAGTTTCAACGCGTACGAGATATTGCGAGAAGCGTGCCAGAATTGAGAAAAAATTATTAACCAAATGAAAAATAAAGATTTAATAAATTATTTTTGTTTGTAGAGGGAAAACTTTTCGCTAAATTTGTATCTGTATTTATCGTCAATTATCAAGAAAGATAAATATTTAAGAAGAGAACAAAGGAATATTATCAGTTCAGCTCGCAAACGAATTCCCGTACACTGAACTCTCTGGCTCACTGAGGGCACCATCATGGCACTCCCCCGTATTACCCAAAAAGAGATGACTGAACGCGAGCAGCGTGAACTTAAAACACTGCTGGATCGGGCGCGGATTGCGCATGGTCGCGTACTGACCAACTCCGAAACCAACAGCATTAAGAAAGAGTACATCGATAAATTAATGGTCGAGCGTGAGGCTGAAGCGAAAAAAGCCCGCCAGTTGAAGAAAAAGCAGGCTTATAAACCGGATCCTGAAGCGTCATTTAGCTGGTCAGCAAATACGTCGACGCGCGGCAGGCGCTGATTAGCGCCCCTTCTTTTTACGCCCCGGAGAGGTAAAACGCTTACCGTTGGACGCCGGGCGACCGCCTTTTTCCGCCGTTTTTTCCATCTTAACGACTGGACGTTTGATGCCCGCTGTTTTCGGTTTGGCCTTCACTTTAGGTTTTGCCTCGGAAGAGGAATTTTCGATGAGCTTAAAGAGGTCGATTAACTCATCATCAGTTAAATCGCGCCACTCACCCAGCGGAATGCCGCTTAAGCTGACGTTCATAATGCGCGTACGTTCCAGCTTTTTCACTTCATAGCCGAAATGCTCGCACATGCGCCGGATCTGACGGTTCAGCCCCTGCACCAGGGTAATGCGGAAGACAAACGGCGCTTCTTTTTTGACTTTGCACTTTTTCGTCACCGTCCCGAGGATCGGCACCCCCGCCCCCATACCACGAATAAATTCATCGGTAATCGGTTTATCGACCGTCACCAGATACTCTTTCTCATGATCGTTACCCGCACGGAGGATCTTATTCACCAGATCGCCGTGATTGGTGAGGAAAATCAGCCCCTGGGAGTCTTTATCCAGGCGGCCAATCGGGAACACGCGTTTGCTGTGGTTAACGAAATCGACAATGTTATCGCGCTCGCCATCTTCGGTGGTGCTGACAATACCGACGGGCTTGTTCAGGGCGATAAGTACCAAATCTTCGGCTTCCCGAGGCTCAATCAACTGACCGTTTACTTTCACAACGTCGCCGGGTTTCACCTGATCGCCAATGGTGGCTCGCTTGCCATTAAGGAACACATTGCCTTGCTCGATATAGCGATCCGCTTCGCGGCGTGAGCAAATTCCGCTTTCGCTGATGTATTTATTTAAACGGACTGATGAGTCGGGCAGCATAAATTCTCCTGTAAAAAACGGAATATACCGTACCTTTGGGTTGATAAAAAATAGTCATGAGCGAACTATTTGTTATTTCCATTGGCTTGAATTCGTTACCTGCTCAAATCACTTTCCAGAAGCAATGTGCGACATCGTGAGCCATGTCAGTAAGTGGTTAAATTCGCAGTGGTAGCATGCCTCCCGTGATTTCTTACTAACCGGAGAAGTAATGGAACTGCTTTTATTGAGTAACTCGACGCTGCCGGGTAAAGCCTGGCTGGAACATGCACTGCCGCTAATTGCTGAACAGTTGCAGGGTCGCCGCTCAGCGGTGTTTATCCCTTTCGCTGGCGTAACGCAGACCTGGGATGATTACACAGCGAAAACGGCTGCGGTTCTCGCTCCGCTGGGTGTTTCTGTCACCGGTATTCATAGCGTTGTCGATCCCGTTGCCGCGATTGAAAATGCTGAGATCGTGATTGTCGGCGGCGGGAATACTTTCCAGTTGCTGAAACAGTGCCGCGAGCGCGGGCTGCTGGCACCAATTACTGACGTGGTTAAACGTGGCGCTCTGTATATTGGCTGGAGCGCAGGCGCTAACCTTGCTTGCCCAACCATTCGTACCACCAACGATATGCCGATTGTCGATCCGCAAGGTTTCGATGCGCTAAATCTGTTCCCGTTGCAAATCAACCCGCACTTCACCAACGCGCTGCCGGAAGGCCATAAAGGTGAAACCCGTGAGCAGCGTATTCGCGAACTGCTGGTCGTCGCGCCAGAACTGACGATTATTGGTCTACCGGAAGGTAACTGGATCACAGTGAGTAAAGGTCACGCTACGCTGGGTGGCCCGAACACCACTTATGTGTTTAAGGCTGGTGAAGAAGCGGTGCCGCTAGAAGCTGGTCACCGTTTTTAAGTGAATTGCCGGATGCATGATCCGGCATCTTGTTCATAGTGCCTGATGCGACGCTTGACGCGTCTTATCAGGCCTACAGGATTCACAATATTAATACTCGTCCCGTCCTTCATCTTCATCCGGCTGTTCCAGCACACTGTAAGCCACCGAACAAAATAGCGAGTTCAGGCGCTGCATATCTCCCAGTAAGCCTAAATGTAGCGAACTGGTTTCAATGCTCTGCACGTTTTGCTGATGCAGGCGATCGACGTGGGCGTGGGAATAGCGGCGATTAAGAATGCGAAAACGATGTTTGCTGCGACGCAAACGACGAGCGCTGGTGACATCGCCAGAGAAGAACACCGACATTGCCAGTTTTAAATTACTGAGCAATTGCTCATAGAGCGCATCCAGTTCCTTCAAGCCATCAAGCGAAAATGCCCGCCGTGCTGCCAGCGATTTATCGGCAATTTCGCTGCCCATGCGCTCGACGATATCGGAGGCCTGTTCAAGGTTGAGCGACATTTCGATGATCTCCGCCCAGCGGCGCGACTCTTCCTCCGCCAACTCTTCTTTTGGCATCCGCGCCAGATACAGCTTAATGGCGGTGTAGAGAACGTTGATATCATCTGCCAGCTTACGCAGCTCTTTCTCCTGCCGTGGCTCGCCGTGCATCACTTTATTTAGCCCTTCCATCATCTGTTCCATGGCGTCGCCAATGCGCAGGGTTTCGCGCGCGGCGTTCGCCAGAGCAAGCGTGGGCGTATCCAGCGCGCTGACATCCAGATGTTTGGGCCGTAGCTGGGTATCCAGTTCCGGTTCATCGCGAATAATCGTTTTGCAAAACCGTGCCATCGGGTCAACAAATGGCAGCATGACCAGGCAACGTACAAGGTTGTAGAAGACGTGGAAATAGATCACCAGTTCCGCTTTTGGCAATGACAACTTCCCCATTGTCTCTGCCAGCAAATGGACAAACGGCAGGATAATCAGGCTACCCACCAGCTTAAACAGCAAACTACCCAGCGCGACACGGCGGGCTGCGGCATTGGCGGCACTGTTGTTGAGCATCGCCAGCAGGCCGGAACCGAGGTTAGCACCAATCACCAGACAGAGCGCCACGGGGAAGGAGATAATGCCTGCGGCGGTCAGAGTCGCAGTCAGCAGTACAGCAGCAAGGCTGGAGTAGCTGATAATGGCGAACATCGCGCCAATCAGCGCATCCAGCAGAATATCGCCGGTCAGCGAGGCAAAGATCACCTGAACGCCGTTTGCCTGGGTGATCGGCGTTACGGCCTGCACAATCAACTCCAGCGCCAGCAAAATCAGCCCAAGACCAATACCGACGCGGCCCAGTTGCCCGGCGCGTGACTGTTTGCGTCCGAGGAAAAAAATCACGCCGATAAAAATAAGTAACGGTGACAGCCAGGATAAGTCGAAGGTGAGAATACGCGCCATTAGCGCCGTCCCGACATCTGCACCCAGCACAATGACCAGAGCCGGTGCGAGGGCTACCAGATCCTGAGCGACAAACGAGGTCACCAGCATGGTGGTGGCATTACTGCTCTGCACCAGTGCGGTAACGCCGATCCCCGCGCAAAAGGCGAGCGGCTTTTTTTCGACGCTCCGGCTAAGGACAGTACGCAAACGCGCGCCGAAGACGCGCATTACGCCGGTTCGAACAATATGAGTCCCCCAGACCAGCAGGGCGACGGCAGAAAGCAGGTGAAGCAGCGTTAACACGAGTTCAGGTTCTCCTTATCGTTATATGTGCCTGAAGCAATTGAATGACCAAAGGACCGGAAACACGCTGACTGGCATCTTTACTGTGCCTTTTGACATTCGTTTTTCCGGCTAAGATTATTCCAGCCTGTTTCCAGTATAAGTGTTTCATATTAATAAAGAGACAGGGCACTCATTGAGCGCCCTGTTTGTTGTAAGGAAAAGTGACAGATTTGTGAATCAGTCCGCGTCATACCCCAGATTCGGTGCCAGCCAGCGCTCAACTTCGGTAACGCTCATACCTTTACGGCGGGCATAATCTTCAACCTGATCGCGCTGAATTTGTGCTACAGCGTAGTACTTGCTGTCCGGGTGGCTGAAGTACCAACCCGAAACCGATGCACCGGGCCACATGGCGAAAGATTCTGTGAGTTTCATGCCAGTGTGTTTTTCCACTTCCAGCAGCTCCCAGATGGTGGCTTTTTCCGTATGTTCCGGGCAGGCCGGATAGCCCGGTGCCGGACGGATGCCCTGGTAGTTTTCGCGGATCAGTTCTTCGTTGCTGAGGTTCTCGTTCGGCGCATAGCCCCAGTAGACTTTACGCACACGCTCATGGAGATACTCCGCAAAGGCTTCCGCCAGACGGTCGGCAAGCGCTTTCACCATGATTTTGTTGTAATCATCGTGCTGCGCTTCAAAGGCATCAGCCAGTGCGTCCTCTTCCAGCCCGCCAGTCACGGCAAATGCGCCGATGTAATCTGCTTTACCAGAAAGCTTCGGCGCAACGAAGTCAGCGAGACAGTAGTTAGCGAATCCCGTTTTTTCGGTCTGTTGACGCAGATGGTGGCTGACGTTGATCACATGGGTGCGCGTTTCGTCACGGTAGATTTCAATGTCATCGCCCACACGGTTTGCCGGGAACAGGCCCACCACGCCACGCGGATTCAGCGTTTTCTCGGCGCTTAATTTATCCAGCATGTCGTTGGCGTCTTTAAACAGCCGCTGCGCCTCAACGCCCACCACTTCATCTTCCAGAATGCGCGGATACTTCCCGGCCAGCGACCAGGTCATAAAGAACGGTGTCCAGTCGATGTAATTACGCAGAGTTTCGATGCTGGCTTCAACTTCCTGCACGCCGAGACGGTGCGCCACCGGCGGCGTGTAAGCCTGCCAGTCAAAAGCGAAATCGTTATCGCGCGCCGCTTCCAGCGTGACCGGTGGTGTGCGCGGTTTCTTACGCCCGTGCTGAATACGTACGGTTTCGTACTCCTTGCGGGTACGAGCGACAAAATCATCACGCTGAGTATCGGAAAGCAGCGCCGCCACCACACCAACGGTGCGCGATGCGTTCTGTACATACACCGTCGGGCCGCTGTAGTTCTGCTCAATTTTCACCGCCGTGTGCGCTTTTGAGGTCGTCGCGCCGCCAATCAATAGCGGGATGGTGAAGCCCTGACGCTCCATCTCTTTCGCCACGTTAACCATCTCGTCCAGCGACGGCGTGATAAGCCCCGAAAGTCCAATCAGATCAGCATTCACTTCTTTAGCGGTACGGAGAATTTTTTCCGCAGGCACCATAACGCCGAGATCGACAATTTCGTAGTTGTTACATTGCAGCACCACGCCAACGATATTTTTACCGATGTCGTGGACATCGCCTTTCACGGTGGCGATCACCATCTTGCCGTTGGTTTTACCCTGCTCTTTGCTGGCTTCAATAAACGGTTCGAGATACGCCACTGCCTGTTTCATGACGCGCGCCGATTTGACCACCTGTGGCAGGAACATTTTCCCTTCGCCAAACAGATCGCCGACCACGTTCATACCGTCCATCAGCGGGCCTTCAATCACTTCAATCGGGCGCGTAGCCTGCTGGCGGGCTTCTTCGGTATCCTGCTCGATAAACTCGGTAATGCCTTTAACCAGCGAGTATTCCAGACGTTTATTCACTTCCCACGAGCGCCACTCCGCCTGCTGGGCGTTAGCGGTGTCGTCGGTTTTGCTGCCGCGATATTTCTCGGCAAGCTCCAGTAAACGCTCAGTGCCATCGTCGCGACGGTTAAGAATCACATCTTCCACCGCGTCGCGCAGTTCAGCGGGTAGGTCGTCGTAAATCGCCAGTTGCCCGGCGTTGACGATCCCCATATCCATGCCATTGCGAATAGCGTAGTAGAGGAACACCGCGTGAATGGCTTCGCGCACCGGATCGTTGCCACGGAATGAGAAAGAAACGTTAGATACACCGCCGGAAATCAGCGCGTGCGGCAGTTCGCGTTTGATATCTTCACACGCGCCGATAAAGTCCTGCGCGTAGTTGTTGTGCTCTTCAATGCCGGTTGCGACCGCGAAGATGTTCGGGTCGAAGATGATATCTTCTGGCGGGAAGCCAACCTCTTCGGTGAGGATTTTGTACGCCCGACGGCAAATCTCGATTTTCCGTGCGCGGGTATCGGCCTGTCCCTGTTCGTCAAAGGCCATTACCACCACTGCCGCACCGTAACGACGCAAGAGCTTCGCGTGATGGATAAAGGCGTCGACGCCCTCTTTCATCGAGATAGAGTTAACAATGCCTTTGCCCTGGATACACTTCAGACCTTTTTCAATGACATCCCATTTTGAGGAGTCGATCATAATCGGCACGCGAGCGATATCCGGTTCACCGGCAATCAGATTGAGAAAACGCACCATCGCCGCTTCGGCGTCGAGCATCCCTTCATCCATGTTGATATCGATAATCTGCGCACCGTTTTCCACCTGCTGGCGGGCCACATCCAGTGCCTCGCTGTATTTCTCTTCTTTGATCAGGCGCTTGAACTTAGCGGAACCGGTGACGTTGGTGCGTTCACCCACGTTCACAAACAGGCTATCTTCGCCAATGTTCAGCGGCTCCAGGCCGGACAAACGGCAGGCTACGGGGATTTCCGGCAGTTTGCGCGGCGCTAATCCTTCTACTGCACGACTCATCGCTGCAATATGTTGTGGCGTGGTGCCACAGCAGCCGCCGACGATATTGAGAAAACCCGCTTGCGCCCATTCACGTATCTGTTTTGCCATCGTGTCGGCGTCGAGATCGTACTCACCAAAGGCGTTGGGTAGCCCGGCGTTCGGGTGCGCGGTGACGTAGCATTCCGCAATCCGTGACAGCTCCTGCACGTACTGGCGCAGTTCATCGGGCCCCAGCGCACAGTTCAGGCCAAAGGTCAGAGCTTCGGCGTGGCGCAATGAGTTGTAAAATGCTTCGGTGGTCTGCCCGGAGAGCGTGCGCCCGGAGGCGTCGGTGATGGTGCCGGAGATCATAATCGGCAGCTCAACGCCCAGCGCTTCAAACTCCGTTTTCACCGCAAAAACCGCCGCTTTGGCGTTAAGGGTGTCGAAAACGGTTTCAATCAGGATCAGATCCGCGCCACCTTCCACCAGCGCTTTGGTGGACTCTCGATAAGCCGCCACCAGCCCGTCAAAAGTGATATTACGAAATGCCGGATCATTTACGTCCGGAGAAATAGACGCCGTGCGGTTGGTCGGGCCGAGAACACCGGCAACGTAGCGCGGTTTCTCCGGCGTGCGCGCGGTCCACTCATCAGCACAAGCTCGCGCCAGTTTCGCCGCCGCAAAGTTGATTTCCGCCGACAGGGATTCCATCTGGTAATCCGCCATCGCAATGGTCGTGGAGTTGAAGGTGTTGGTTTCGATGATATCCGCGCCCGCTTCAAAGTAGGCGTTGTGGATAGCGGCGATCACTTCCGGTTTGCTGAGCACCAGCAGGTCGTTGTTGCCTTTGAGATCGCATGGCCAGTCGGCAAAGCGTTCACCACGAAAATCGGCTTCGTTCAGTCGATAGCTCTGGATCATGGTGCCCATACCGCCGTCCAGCACCAGAATACGTTCATTTAACTGCGCACGCAGTTGTTCCACTTTGCTGCTCACACTTGCTCCCGACACGCTCAACCCAGATTTAATAAAAATTCAACAAACCATACTGGCATAAACGCATCTGTGGTAAAAGCGACCACCACGCAACATGAGATTTGTTCAACATTAACTCATCGGATCAGTTCAGCAACTATTGCATTAGCTAACAATAAAAATGAAAATGATTTCCACGATACAGAAAAAGGAGGCTGTCATGGTCGCACCCATTCCCGCGAAACGCGGCAGAAAACCCGCCGTTGCCACCGCACCAGCGACTGGACAGGTTCAGTCTTTAACGCGTGGCCTGAAATTACTGGAGTGGATTGCCGAATCCAATGGCAGTGTGGCACTCACAGAGCTGGCGCAACAAGCCGGGTTACCCAATTCCACGACCCACCGCCTGCTAACCACGATGCAACAGCAGGGTTTCGTGCGTCAGGTCGGCGAACTGGGACATTGGGCAATCGGCGCACATGCCTTTATGGTCGGCAGCAGCTTTCTCCAGAGCCGTAATTTGTTAGCGATTGTTCACCCTATCCTGCGCAATTTAATGGAAGAGTCTGGCGAAACGGTCAATATGGCGGTGCTTGATCAAAGCGATCACGAAGCGATTATTATCGACCAGGTACAGTGTACGCATCTGATGCGAATGTCCGCGCCTATCGGCGGTAAATTGCCGATGCACGCTTCCGGTGCGGGTAAAGCCTTTTTAGCCCAACTGAGCGAAGAACAGGTGACGAAGCTGCTGCACCGCAAAGGGTTACATGCCTATACCCACGCAACGCTGGTGTCTCCTGTGCATTTAAAAGAAGATCTCGCCCAAACGCGCAAACGGGGTTATTCATTTGACGATGAGGAACATGCACTGGGGCTACGTTGCCTTGCAGCGTGTATTTTCGATGAGCACCGCGAACCGTTTGCCGCAATTTCAATTTCCGGACCGATTTCACGCATTACCGATGACCGCGTGACCGAGTTTGGCGCGATGGTGATTAAAGCGGCGAAGGAAGTGACGCTGGCGTACGGTGGAATGCGCTGACTTTTTCTGGCGGGCAGAGGCAATATTCTGCCCATCATACCTGAGTGGCAATAGAATAAGGGTGTCTGTTAATCGCATTGACGCCAAAATAACTTAATGTCATACACTTCACACACTTTTATTAACTCAGCATTATTTTTAAACATCAAACCACTTAATCATTAACAAAATCGCAAGATCTCATTCCACCGAAACTTTTACGGCTGCATTATGAGATTGAGCGATTTATGATATTTCTTTACTTGTAATCATATTAAATTTTTTCACTGTTCTGATAGTTAAAATTCAAGACATCAATAAACAATGAGATATTTAAATGATTACTCGTATCCCTCGTAGTTCTTTCTCTGCAAATATTAATAATACAGCCCAGACAAATGAACACCAAACCCTGAGTGAATTGTTTTATAAAGAACTCGAGGATAAATTTTCTGGCAAGGAGCTGGCGACGCCTCTATTAAAAAGCTTCTCAGAGAACTGTAGACAAAATGGTCGTCATATCTTTAGCAACAAGGATTTTGTCATTAAATTTTCCACGTCCGTCTTACAAGCTGATAAGAAAGAAATTACGATAATTAATAAAAACGAAAACACGACACTTACTCAAACCATTGCCCCAATATTTGAAGAATACCTAATGGAAATTTTACCTCAACGCTCAGACACTCTTGATAAACAAGAATTAAACCTAAAATCAGATAGAAAAGAAAAAGAATTCCCAAGAATTAAACTTAATGGTCAATGTTATTTTCCGGGGCGACCCCAAAACCGTATAGTATGCCGACACATTGCTGCACAATATATTAATGATATTTATCAGAATGTTGATTACAAACCCCATCAAGATGATTACTCTTCAGCTGAAAAATTTCTCACGCACTTCAACAAAAAATGCAAAAACCAGACTTTGGCGTTGGTTTCCAGCCGTCCTGAGGGGCGTTGCGTTGCTGCCTGCGGTGATTTCGGGCTAGTTATGAAAGCATATTTTGACAAGATGGAATCAAATGGCATCAGTGTTATGGCAGCCATATTACTGGTGGATAACCATGCTTTGACGGTCCGGCTAAGAATAAAGAACACAACTGAAGGATGTACCCATTACGTGGTTTCGGTTTATGATCCTAATGTAACTAACGATAAAATAAGAATTATGAGCGAAAGCAAAGAGGATATTAAACACTATTCTCTGATGGATTTTATGAATGTAGATTATAGCCTCCTGAAATGGTCAAATGATCATGTTATTAACCAATCTGTTGCAATAATTCCAGCACTTCCGAAAGAACAGCTATTGATGTTAAAAGGATCTGTGGATGAAATAACCCCTCCATTATCACCAGCAACGATGAATTTGCTAATGGCAATTGGTCAGAATCACCAACTTACGCAACTGATGATTCAGCTCCAGAAAATGCCAGAACTACATAGAACAGAAATGTTGACTGCCTATAATAGTGGACATATGAACGTTATTAATACTATTTTTAACGCATTACCCACTCTGTTTAATACGTTTAAATTCGATAAAAAAAATATGAAGCCCCTCCTCCTGGCAAATAATTCTAATGAATATCCCGGTTTGTTTTCAGCGATACAGCATAAACAACAAAATGTTGTAGAGACGGTTTATCTTGCTTTATCTGACCATGCACGCCTGTTTGGATTTACCGCTGAAGATATTATGGATTTTTGGCAACACAAAGCGCCACAAAAATACTCTGCCTTTGAGTTGGCTTTTGAATTTGGTCACCGGGTTATTGCTGAATTAATCCTTAATACATTAAATAAGATGGCTGAAAGCTTTGGCTTTACGGATAACCCTCGATACATTGCGGAGAAAAATTATATGGAAGCTTTACTCAAAAAAGCATCTCCCCATACCGTACGCTAAATCTTTGCCTGCGCCGATACGCATAAACATCTTCCACATGCCCTTCACGTATGCGGTTTTGTAGTGCGCGCCAGTAATCAGCGCGGAACAGGTCGGCGTGCATCTCTTCAAACAGCGGACCAATACGCGGGTCGGCGCATAGCCAGTGGCGAAACTCTTCCGGGAAAACATCGCCCGGCGAGACGCTGTACCACGGTTCGCTGGCAAGTTCGTCTTCCGGATAGCGCGGCGGCGGGATGTCGCGGAAATTCACTTCCGTCATGTAGCAAATTTCATCGTAATCATAAAAAACCACACGCCCGTGACGGGTGACACCGAAGTTTTTAAACAGCATGTCGCCAGGAAAAATGTTAGCAGCGGCAAGCTGGCGAATAGCGTTACCGTATTCTTCAATGGCGTCGCGCAACTGCTGACCTTCCACTTGTTCCAGCCAGATATTGAGCGGCACCATCCGCCGCTCGATATAGAGATGGCGAATTACAATCTGCTCACCAAGATCGGTGATTTTTTCCGCTGCTTCCTGGAGCAGTAATTCCATTAATGCCGGGGAAATATGCCGCTTCTCCAGCACAAAGTTTTCAAACTCCTGGGTGTCCGCCATTCGGCCCACACGGTCGTGCTCTTTCACCAGTTGATAGCAGGCACGAACGTGAGCGGCAGACATCTCTTTCTGCGGCGCGAACTTGTCTTTGATGACTTTGAATACCCGATCAAAGCCCGGCAGCGTAAATACCAACATCACCATTCCACGAATACCCGGCGCTTCAATGAACTGCTCATTACAGCCCTGTAGATAAACGAGATATTCGCGGTAGCTTTCGGTTTTGGCGTGCTTCTGGCAGCCGATAGCCATATACAATTCAGCAGTGGTTTTACCTGGCAGAATTTCCCGTAGCCACTCGACCAGCGCTGCGGGCAGCGGTGCATAAACCATAAAATAAGAACGCGCAAAGCCAAAAACAATGCTCGCTTCAGCGGTCGTCGTCAGGCAGGTATCAATAAATAACTCGCCGTCGTCCGTCTGGTGGATCGGCAGTAAGAAGGGCAACGTGCCGGAAGGCGTGATCAGTTTGCCCACCAGCCAGGCGGCTTTATTGCGGTAAAACAGTTCGTTCGCCACCTGTAAATGACTTTCCGCGAGGTTGTCTGTCCCCAGCGTTTCCGTCAGATGGCGAATGATGTAATGAATGTCACGGCTTTTATTCTGCCAGCGCAGGCGCAGCGGCAGGTCGCTGATAACGCGCATCAGTAGAGATTCCCAGCCGTGATCGGGGTGAAAGTCTTTCGCCAGCGGGCGGGGAATGGTACGAAAGCGGCGCTCTGGCTGAGAGCTAAAGATAAAAAGCCGCTCGGGAGTAAGCGAGCGGTGGTCAAATAACCGACAGTACACGGAGTTAAAAAAGCTCTCCGCAATCTCGAAGCGCGGGTAATCCGGCAACAGCCGCGTGTAATGCTCTTTAACGCGCAGTAAAAATGCCGCGTCCGTACTTTGGCCGTTAGTAATGCAGCGCAGTTGCTCCACGACCAGACCAACGTGATGATCGTAAAGATGGATACGGTTTTTCATCGCCTGCTGGACAGCATGCCAGTCGGCCTGTTCGAAACGCTGCTGCGCCCCGGAAGTCACTTCGAGGAATCGACCATACTGAGCGTCGAAGCCTTGCAAAATGGTTTGAGCAATCAGTAATTCCAGGCCACGCGGCATTTAGCGCCCTCATCAGGAGCAGAGAATTGCCGGATGCGGCGTAAACGCCTTATCCAGCCTACGTTCGGCAACGGTTGTAGGCATGATAAGACGCGCAAGCGTCGCATCAGGCATCGTGCACCGATTGCCGGATGCGGCGTAAATGCCTTATCCGGCCTACGTTCGGCAACGGCTGTAGGCATGATAAGACGCGCAAGCGTCGCATCAGGCATCGTGCACCGATTGCCGGATGCGGCGTGAACGCCTTATCCGGCCTACAGTCAGCAACGGTTGTTGTTGCTTAGAACTGCGATTCTTCAGTGGAGCCGGTCAGCGCGGTGACTGAAGACGTGCCGCCCTGAATAATAGTCGTCACTTTATCGAAGTAACCTGTACCCACTTCCTGCTGGTGAGATACGAAGGTATAGCCATCTTTCGCGGCGGCAAATTCCGGCTGCTGCACTTTCTCAACGTAGTGCTTCATACCCTCGCCCTGGGCATAGGCGTTTGCCAGGTCAAACATGTTGAACCACATGCTGTGGATACCTGCCAGGGTGATGAACTGGAACTTGTAGCCCATATCCGACAGCTGCTGCTGGAAGCTGGCAATAGTTTTGTCGTCGAGGTTTTTCTGCCAGTTGAACGACGGCGAGCAGTTATAAGCCAGCAGTTTGCCCGGATATTTCGCGTGGATAGCTTGTGCAAAGCGACGCGCCAGTTCCAGATCCGGCGTGGAGGTTTCACACCAGACCAGGTCAGCATATGGCGCATACGCCAGGCCACGGCTGATCGCTTGCTCAATGCCCGCATGAGTACGGAAGAAGCCTTCACTGGTACGCTCGCCAGTAATAAATTCACTGTCATACGGGTCGCAATCGGAGGTAATCAGATCCGCCGCATCGGCATCGGTACGAGCAACCAGCAGGGTTGGAACGCCCGTCACGTCAGCTGCAAGACGCGCCGCGACCAGTTTCTGAATAGCTTCCTGAGTTGGCACCAAAACTTTGCCGCCCATGTGACCGCATTTCTTCACTGACGCCAGCTGATCTTCGAAGTGAACTGCCGCTGCACCGGCTTCAATCATCGCTTTCATCAGTTCAAAGGCATTCAGGACACCGCCAAAACCGGCTTCCGCATCGGCAACGATCGGCAGGAAGTAATCGACATAGCGCGGATCGCCCGGCTCAATGCCTGCGGACCATTGGATCTGATCGGCACGACGGAAGGTGTTGTTGATCCGCTCCACCACAGCTGGCACCGAGTTTGCCGGATAGAGCGACTGATCCGGATACATGCTGGCCGCCAGGTTAGCGTCCGCCGCTACCTGCCATCCCGACAGATAGACTGCTTCAATACCCGCTTTCGCCTGTTGCAGCGCCTGACCGCCAGTCAGTGCACCGAGGCTGTTGATGTAGCCTTTTTTCGACTCGCCATGCAGCAGACGCCACATTTTCGCCGCGCCCAGTTGCGCCAGGGTGCATTCAGGATTGACTGAACCGCGTAATTTCACCACATCTTCCGCGCTGTATGGGCGAGTAATGCCTTCCCAACGCGGTTGAGTCCACTCTTTCTGTAATTCTTCAATTTGTTGTGTACGGGTTTTCATGTGCAGATGCTCCATAGTTATGTGGTGGTTTACGCTAACAGGCGGTAGCCTGGCAGGGTCAGGAAATCAATTAACTCATCGGAAGTGGTGATCTGTTCCATCAAGCGTGCGGCATCGTCAAAACGCCCCTGGGAGAAACGTTCTTCGCCCAGTTCGCTGGCAATGACTTTCATCTCTTCACCCAGCATCTGGCGGAACAAGGCTTTGGTCACCGGTTTGCCATTGCTCAACGTTTTTTGATGATGGATCCACTGCCAGATTGAGGTACGGGAAATTTCAGCCGTCGCCGCATCTTCCATCAGGCCATAAATCGGCACGCAGCCGTTGCCGGAGATCCATGCTTCGATGTACTGCACTGCCACGCGAATGTTGGCGCGCATACCTTCTTCGGTGCGTTCACCATCACAAGGTGCCAGCAGCTGATCGGCAGTAATCGGCGCGTCTTGTTCGCGCATCACTTCAAGCTGATTTTTACGGGAGCCGAGAATGTCGTTGAATACCGCCATTGCCGTATCCGCAAGGCCTGGGTGAGCAATCCATGTGCCATCGTGACCGTTATTGGCTTCCAGCGCTTTATCCGCTTTTACTTTGTTGAGCACCTGGTTATTGCGCTCTTCATCTTTGCTCGGAATAAACGCTGCCATGCCGCCCATCGCAAAAGCACCGCGTTTATGGCAGGTTTTAATCAACAGGCGTGAGTAAGCATTCAGGAATGGTTTATCCATCGTCACTGCCTGTCTGTCTGGCAGGACGCGATCGGGATAGTTTTTCAACGTTTTGATATAGCTGAAGATGTAATCCCAACGACCGCAGTTCAGACCAACAATATGGTCACGCAGCGCGTGAAGGATTTCATCCATCTGGAACACGGCGGGCAGCGTTTCAATCAGCAACGTCGCCTTGATGGTGCCGCGCGGCAGATTAAAGCGATCTTCTGCATAGCTGAAGACTTCGCTCCACCAGGCCGCTTCCTGCCAGGACTGGGTTTTCGGCAGATAGAAATAGGGACCGCTGCCCTTTGCCAACAGTGCCTGATAGTTGTGGAAGAAATAGAGCGCAAAATCAAACAGGCTACCGGGGATTGCCTCACCACGCCAGGTGACATGTTTTTCCGGCAAGTGCAGACCGCGTACCCGACAAATCAAAACCGCTGGATTGGGCTTGAGCTGATAAATTTTGCCTGCTTCATTGGTATAGCTGATGGTGGCGTTAACCGCATCGCGCAGGTTAATTTGCCCGTCGATCACTTTGTTCCAGTCTGGTGCCAGTGAATCTTCGAAATCGGCCATAAAGACTTTCACATTGGCGTTCAGTGCGTTGATCACCATCTTGCGCTCAACCGGGCCAGTTATCTCGACTCGACGATCTTGTAAGTCCGCGGGAATACCACGAATTTTCCAGTCCGTATCGCGAATGGAAGCTGTTTCCGAAATAAAATCAGGCAACGTTCCGTTATCAATATCTTGCTGCTGCTGAATGCGCGCTGCCAGAAGTTTATTGCGTTGTGGCGTAAAATGCGTCACCAGCTCAGTCAGAAATTCTACCGCTTCGGCAGTAAGAATTTGCTTCTCCTGCTCGCCATACGGCCTTATGAAAGCCAGTTCATCGGTTGTTGTTGCCTGTTCAGTCATCGTGCAGCTCCTCGTCATGGATCCGAAAACTTCCCCACTGTGAACGAAGGATCGTTGTGCGCTTTTCGTTCAGCACAACTAAGACTACTCATTTAAAATGCAAAATCAAAAACAATTTCCATTTTAATTAAAAATACTTGATAACTTATTGATAACAATATGAATAAAATTTATTCACCTCCTGAGGTGCGTTTCGGAAATAAAAAAGGCACCCGAAGGTGCCTGAGGTAAGGTGCTGAATCGCTTAACGATCGACTATCACAGAAGATTAATCCAGCGTTGGATTCATGTGCCGTAGATCGTATGGCGTGATCTGATAGACGTAATAGTTGAGCCAGTTGGTAAACAGCAAATTACCGTGACTACGCCAGCTCGCTCGCGGTGTATTTTGCGGATCATTGTGCGGGAAATAGTTATACGGTACTTCCGGGCCTAGTCCGGCTTCCACATCGCGGAAATATTCCTGCGCCAGCGTTTGCGCATCATATTCGGGATGGCCCGTCACAAAGGCAATGCGCTTATCTTTGCTGGCAAACAGATATGCATCCCCTTCTTCCGTCTCTGCCAGAATTTCCAGATCGGTGTAATCACGAATCAACGCTGCCGGAAAGTCAGCATAGCGCGAATGTGGTGCCAGGAATGAATCATCAAAGCCACGCGTCAGAAGCGCATGAGGATGGAGAATATGATGCTCGTAAACGCCAGAGAGTTTGTCGGTGCGAGTTTGCTTAGGAATGCCGTAGAGGATATTGAGCGCGGCCTGTACCGCCCAGCAGACAAACAGCGTCGAGGTGACGTGATCTTTCGACCACTCCAGCACCTGTTTGATCTGCGGCCAGTAAGCGACATCATTAAACTCCACCAGGCCCAGCGGCGCACCGGTTACAATCAGACCGTCAAAGTTCTGTTCCTGAATATCTTCAAAGTTACAGTAGAAGTTGTTCAGATGCTCTGCGGGCGTGTTGCGCGATTCACGGGAATCGATGCGCAACAGCTGAATATCGACCTGCAAAGGTGAGTTTGAAAGCAGGCGCAGAAACTGATTTTCAGTTTCAATCTTCTTCGGCATCAGGTTAAGGATCAGAACCTTAAGTGGACGAATTTCCTGACCAGACGCACGAGAAGTTGTCATCACAAAGACGTTTTCTTCACGCAAGAAATTGACGGCGGGTAGCTCGTCCGGCACACGAATAGGCATAACCTGATTACCTCACTACATACGCTTATACGTTTAGACATCCAGATAGCTGAAGATAACCAGAAAATTTGCCAATGTCGAGCCTGCATGTTGAAGGTGAGAAAGTTTCAAGGAAAAGGCTACGTTAGAATATAAGAATGACGAAAAGGAGAGAAAATGGTTATTAGTATTCGCCGCTCACAGCATGAGGAAGGGGAGGAACTCGTTGCGATTTGGTGTCGATCTGTCGATGCCACCCACGATTTTTTATCAGCAGAGTATCGGGCCGAGCTGGAAGAGCTGGTTCGTTCCTTTCTGCCGGAAGCACCGTTGTGGGTCGCGGTTAATGAACGGGATCAGCCGGTTGGGTTTATGTTGTTAAGTGGGCAGCATATGGATGCGCTGTTTATCGATCCTGATGTGCGCGGCTGCGGCGTGGGTCGGATGCTGGTGGAGCATGCGCTCTCGATGGCACCGGAACTGACAACCAACGTTAATGAGCAAAATGAGCAGGCGGTTGGGTTCTATAAGAAGGTGGGTTTTAAGGTTACGGGACGCTCTGAGGTGGACGATTTGGGGAAACCGTATCCGTTGCTGAATCTGGCGTATGTGGGGGAATAAGCCGCCCCTGCCGTGCCTGCCCAGGCTGGAGAAGACGCGCCAGCGTCGCATCCGACCTTTTTCTGCACCAGCGCAAAAAGGCCCAGTCTTCCGACTGGGCCTTCTGCTTAATTTGATGCCTGGCAGTTCCCTACTCTCGCATGGGGAGACCCCACACTACCATCGGCGCTACGGCGTTTCACTTCTGAGTTCGGCATGGGGTCAGGTGGGACCACCGCGCTACGGCCGCCAGGCAAA